>JAQXZK010000017.1 GCA_029227175.1 Bacteroidales bacterium
TACGGAAAGTATCTTGCGGATTCCACCAGATTGCCGCTCCGAGAGTGATACATCTTGGTGTAACCATTCTGAATCACATCCCTGATTTTGTCTACTTCCTCTTGGGTCAATACATGGATATCCTGCTGATCGATCTGAGATTTCAGGGACATCCGAGCCAGCTTCATTTCTTCTTCCGTAATGACGATCTGGCTGTTGTCTCCCTCCTGTTTCTTCTGGTCAATCTTTTTCAGTACCTCCTGCTTCTTCACCTGAAGCGATTCCTGCATATCATGGACGCTCTCCTTTGTGTAGAACTGGTATTTCTTCATGGGATTTTTCGGAATATCCCCTTCGTAGAAATCAAAGAACGCACAAAGATAATTCTTCACCTTCAACAGAGTGGAATAGGAATACCCCTTCTTGAGATTCAAGTCCATAATCTCCTCAATGTGACGTGTAGTGACATTCTTCAAGGCCAGCCTCTCGTATCCCAGTTCTTCGATAGTGGGAAGGAGCTGATAAAACAGCGTGTTCTCAAGGCGGTCATAAGTTGAAGGCTTCACCTTCCTCTTTTTGTGATGGATAAGCCAGTCTTTCAGTGCTTTTACAAAGGACTCGTTGTATTCCCTGTTTTCGCTCTGCTGCTTGATCTGCTCTAAAATAAACTCCGCTCTGAGTTTTTTGACCTTGACTTTATCATCAGAGTAAAAGTACTTCCAATCCGTCTTAATGACTTGTCCAGTTTTGTCGTCTACGACCTTGCCGATGATCTCTCGGCACATATAGCGGCCGTCTTTCCTTTTGCTCACTGTCACATCGTCATAGAGCATCCGCTCCTCAAATTCTACATAGCAATACAATCCTTACCCCCCTCTCTTTAACACGCAATTTCATAACACCGATTGGGCAGCAGCATGATGTCGTCGATCCATTTATCAAATCGCTCTTTTTTCACATAGTATCTGCCGCCAATTCGAAAGGATGGGAAATCCTTCTGATCAAACAAATAGTAGGCCTTGGTTTTGCCAATCCCCAAAATTTTCTGGACATCTGCCACGGACAGAAGCGTGATTCCGAAGCATTCGCTTTCTTTCTCTTTATTCATGTCGTCAATCTTCTGACTGACAGCATTTTTGAGAGTCTCTTCTGGGTTCCTCGGTTCTCCACGCTTCGGAGCTGCTGCACAGCTTCCCGAGAACAGAACATAGTCCCTAATCTTGTTGCCAGGGAGAACGACATTTGAATTTTCTACTCGATATTTTTTTACCTCTTTCATAATAATCTTTCCTTTCAGCCACAAACCCACCGACAGAAACAGCAGCTTTACGATGTTTTCTTCACAATACAAGCGTCGGAACTCGGCAACAAAAAAGCAAGGATCGAGCGATACTGCGTCAATCCTTGCTTCATCTATCTATATCAAAAAGTGTGCCAGTGCGACCCAAAGGTCACAGCACAACGGACAATTATGATAAAAGCATGAAACGGGACAGCATCCCTCCTTATCTAAGTATTTGGCTTTCGCCATAAATCGTTCGGCTGTAAAATTCTCATTGCGCTCCTTAAACGCCGCAGCCCAAACGATAGTGCTTTTCTATTGCCCTTGTATTATACCACACTTTTCATGTTTTGTCAATAAAAATTTTACATATTGCACAAATTTTGTTTGCATTTTTGTGAAACTTTTAGACTTTTTTAAATAAATGCCTGAGATAGATGAGAGCCAAGACTCAATCACTACATAACCAACATAAAAACAGATAGAGGTCTCTATCGTTTGCCTGAATAACTAATGCAAAGCATTTCCATATTGAAATAATACATTTTATGCAGAAACTAGCTTAATATTACTCCAGAATCATTATTGACAATCTAGCGCACAATACTGGAGCGGTGTTGAAAAGCGTGGTTTGTTCTTTATGCTTCCTAAACTTGAATTGCTATTCGCTTCCTTGTTCTCTCACGCCTTGCGAGTTCCTTTATGACCAGTATTTCAATTTCTTTTGAATAACCATTATTCATGGCATTGGCTCGTAGGAAAGCTTCCAGAGCTTCATCAGGGGAGGTCGAAATTGAATCCAGCCGTTGATCATCAGCATCATATTGTTCCATTATGTCTTTCCAGTCTGGGAAGCACATCAAATAATAGTCACATTCATCACAGTCAATTTCATAGTCAGGATTGTTTCCATTATGACGGCACAGCTCACCGTGATAGCTTGGGGTCAAAACTTCCTCAATCATATTGCTCACCTCCGCAATACGATTATATGTCTTTTATCGCAGATATGCAATACCGCAGGTACGAAATATAGTTTGTACTGTGGAGGTGGTCTTGTGATTAGCTATGAACCACTGTTTCAGACTATGAAAAAGAAAGGGATAACCTCATACAGACTATTCAAGATGGGGTTTCCTCAGTCAAATTACTACGCTATGAAACGCGGAGAGAATGTGTCTACACATACCGTTAACGAACTGTGTAAGCTGCTGGATTGCAATGTCTCAGATATCATGACCTATATTGCTGAGGAAGATTAGTGTTCCCCGATTTAGAGCACAAGAGAGCCACCGACTGATCTTTCAATGTCGGTGGCTCTCATTATTATGTGTCAAGCCCCAGTCTTCTCAAATAGAATGTAGCACGGTCTGTTTTTTCTGTTTCAATATCTTGATCATTAAACAGTGTTACTTCTTCACCGCTGTTCAAGTCAATAAAGATTTTCGTTGGATAGTAATCCTTATTCGCATTTTTCTGAATTTCGACCACTTTTGCATGGAGTTTGTCCTCGAAATCTGTTCTAATTATTTCTCTTTCTTGCCAACAGTACACCAATTCATCAGTTTCAGTGTCCTTCCTGAACTCATTTTGAGACTCTTCAATAACCAAGATATTATACAGCCTTTTGGGGCCACCATCTTCTTGGTCTTCATCCGCCCATTCCTTATATCGATTAAGTGCTTCTTCGTAGGTTAATAAAATCTGCTCACAGTTTTCGAGATTTTCAGTCCTAATCTGTTCGTCTGAGTAGAGAGATAGGGAGTTAGACTATGTGACATCTTCAGGCGTTAAATAGTATGCCTCAATCTGTTCAGCAATGTTGAGTTGGTTAAATTTTTT
>JAQXZK010000018.1 GCA_029227175.1 Bacteroidales bacterium
TAATTATGCCGTCCTTTAAATATAGCCTATAGCAAAAAACGAATAATAACAATAACGCCCCTTCCAAATCTGAAGGGGGCGTTGTTCATTATCTTATCGCAGGTTTATTTCAACGTCTTTTCGGGATCGAGGTTATCGGCTTCGATATCCCACATCATAAGGTTAAAGTTAATAAATTCCCTGCTTGCTTTCGTAGCATAGATTGGGAGAAATGTTGAAAAAATGCATTTTCTTAAAAAAAGTTGTCAAAAAATTTTTCATTTCGTCCATTTTAGAGTATAATAGTAAAAAATTAGAAATGCTAACATAATTTAAGTTTCGCAAGTGATTTAGGCGGCAGGTTGTAGGATAATAAGTTGTATTGTAGTATGTTGAGTGATATTGAAACTATCTGCGAACCGAAATGTGGCGCCAGTCAATTCTCTCATTGGAAAGAACGCGAAAGAATATGTCCTTATGGCAGTCAAAGAGGGGTTGAAGAGAACTGCCAATATGGCCCACCCTTGCCCCTTCTATTTACCTCCCTTGCTTATCTTAAAAAATGGGACTTACTTGGGAGGTACTTAGGAGGAACATGGGAGGCACTTCCTGCCGTGTGCAGACAGCAAGAAGTATCCTCCCTAAGCGTAACCGTAACCCGTAACCGACATTGATTTTTCCCCTTGGGCATATATGAGGGCGTACACGAGAAATATAACCCTTCAACGAGACCTTTTGAATAACGGAATCCGCCTTCTTATCCCGAACTTACGTAAAAGATAGTGCAAACCGAGGGCAGAATAAAATAAGTTTACTTATTTTTTATGCCGAGGTGAAGCCTATCTTATCAAAAGATAGTGCAAACCTATATAATTGGTCCAATTCTCTCTTAAAGAAGGCAACAATATACCCCACATCAGGTACCCGAGCACCCTATAAGAGACAAAATCCGTTAGGAATGAAAGGCATCAGAACGGCGGTACATCGTCGGGTACAGGAGCATAGAAATCAGAGGGTGGAGCATCCGGGTAGTCATCTCCTGCTGAATTGCTATTCATGCGTGAGCCCTTGATGACTTCCTGTGCTCCAAGTTCCGGAATAACGACATCATCTTCCGGATTCTGGAATCGAGTATACTGACCGATAAAGCGCAGACGAACCGTGTCGGTGGCACCATTTCTGTGCTTGGCAATAATGATTTCGGCCATGCCACGAGTATCCTGCCCATCGGCTGTCGTATATATTCTATAATATTCAGGACGGTGAATCATACAAACAATATCGGCATCCTGCTCGATAGCACCAGACTCGCGCAAATCACTCAACTGCGGACGCTTGGCCTCATCGCCGCCATTCTCTCCACCACGGTTCTCAACACCACGATTCAGCTGTGACAAAGCAATGATAGGTATATTCAACTCCTTGGCCAATCCCTTCAGCGACTTGGAAATAGTACTCACCTCTTCCTGACGGCTGCCGAACGACATGCCGTTGGCATTCATCAGCTGCAGGTAGTCAATGATGATGAGCTTGACACCATGCTCACGGACAAGGCGGCGTGCCTTGGTACGCAACTCGAAGACAGACAAGGAGGGAGTATCATCGACATACAGCGGGGCATTCATCAGGAGACGAAGTTTGGAGTCAAGCTGCTGCCACTCATAGTCGGCCAACTGACCGCTCTTGATTTTGTCACTTGGAATCTCGCACACATTGGCAATCAGACGGTTCACCAACTGCACGTTAGACATTTCGAGTGAGAAGAGTGCAACCGGATTGCCATATTGTACCGTGATATTCTTGGCCATGGAGAGCACAAACGCAGTCTTTCCCATTGCCGGACGTGCCGCAATGATGATAAGGTCTGAATTCTGCCAGCCGGAGGTAATCTTGTCCAACTTTGTAAATCCCGTCTCCAAGCCACTCATACCATCGGAACGGGCTGCAGCCTTCTGAATCTGCTTATACGCCTCCTCAATGACCGGATTGATTTGCGTATAGTCCTTCTTCATGTTCTGCTGAGAAATCTCAAACAATTTGCCCTCTGCCTCCTGCATGAGATCGTCCACATCGATGGTCTCGTCAAAGGCCTTTTCCTGAATGCGACTGGTATATGAAATGAGCTCACGTGCCAAAGCCTTCTGGGCGATGATACGGGCATGGTATTCTATGTGGGCTGACGAGGTGACCATACTGCTCAACTGGGCAATATAGAATGGACCTCCGACCTCTTCCAGCGTGCCGTTCCGACTGAGTTGCTCACGTACGGTAAGAATATCTATCGGCTGCTGTGAAATAGCCAACTGCGTTATGGCCGCATAAATTAACTGATGCCGATGTTCATAGAATGACTTCTCCCTCAGAATTTCGCCTACAATGGAATAAGCATCTCTTTCGACCATCAAGGCTCCAAGCACAGCCTGTTCAAGTTCACACGCCTGAGGCTGAATACGGTCATATTCACTTACAGGACGGTTTTCTTCCGTATTGCGTCGACGGCCACGTGAGGTTGCCCGATGAGGAGTTGATTCTGCTGCCATATCTTTAAACTTGCTTTTGAATTAACCAAGAATGTGTAATAACAAGAAGCACCGACTCCGGTGCCTTCATTGAGGATGGCAAAGGTATGAAATAATCCATTCTTATGTCACAGCACAACGCTACAATTTATCGACTAATTATTAACTTTGCCCGACAAAAACAGTTTATAATACTATGATTTCATTTCAAAATGCGAAGATAAACCTTGGGCTAAACATTGTGCGCAAGCGTGAAGACGGCTATCACGACCTCGAAACCATTTTCTATCCCGTCCCCATTGAAGACATTCTGGAGCTTACCCCACTCAGCGACCTTCCCGCTGAAACACTGGAGCGCATCAAACCACAAGTATCAGTCGTACTTGATGGGAAACTCAATCTGCTACAGACTGGCAATGCCATCGAATGTCCTCCCGAGAAAAACTTAGTAACCAAAGCATACCGGATTCTGGACGAAGAATTTCATCTGCCACCTACATTCCTATCCTTGCACAAGCAAATTCCATCAGGTGCCGGTATGGGTGGAGGATCGGCCAATGCTGCGTTCGTTTTGAAAATGCTCAACGAAGTCTATCAACTGGGGCTAACAGAAGAGATCTTGGAACAATACGCATCCCGATTAGGTGCTGACTGTGCATTTTTCATCAAGAACCGTCCCACTTTCGCACAAGGAATAGGAGACCGTTTCTCACCCATAGCGTTAAACCTCTCCGGGTATCAACTGCTGATAGTCAAACCCAACATTTTTGTTTCCACGCGTGATGCCTTTGCCAACGTACATCCGCAAACCCCACAAATGCAGTTGACTGAAGTCATTAAACGTCCTGTCGAGGAATGGAAACACCTTATGACAAACGACTTCGAAAAGAGCGTCTTTTCCAAATTTCCCGAGATTGGAAATATCAAGCAGCAATTATATGATGCTGGAGCCATCTATGCGTCAATGAGCGGCTCCGGCTCCTCTGTGTACGGTATCTTTGCTCCCGAGTATGAAGTACCAGCCTTATCCTGGCCTCATGACACATTCGTTTCACCCTGCTTCAGGCTGAAAATCTGACCAAGTCTTTGAGTGAAAGAGCAAAATGTTTATATTTGCACACCTCAATCTCCACATAGAGAAATAATACTCATTTAAAAACACAATTTATAACTATGTTTGAAGGACAACCTAAAGGTCTTTGGGCCTTAGCACTTGCCAACACCGGCGAACGTTTCGGTTACTACACCATGCTCGCTGTCTTCCTGCTTTTCCTGCAGGCTAACTTTGGTTTCGAAACAGGATTAGCGAGTACTATCTACTCTACTTTCCTCATGATGGTTTATTTCCTGCCTATCATCGGTGGTATCGCTGCCGACAAGTTTGGTTTCGGACGCATGGTGACCACAGGTATCTTTATCATGTTCATCGGCTATCTGGTGCTTTCATTGCCTCTCGGTGGCAATATGCTTGCAGCAGGAGCAATGGGACTCTCTCTCATCCTCATCGCATTGGGTACAGGTCTCTTCAAGGGTAACCTTCAGGTGATGGTTGGTCGTCTCTATGATGTTCCTGAGTTCAAGGACAAACGTGATTCCGGATTCTCTCTCTTCTATATGGCAATCAACATCGGTGCCATGTTTGCTCCGACAGCTGCCATCAAAATCATGGATTGGGCACAGGCCAGCCTCGGTGTTTCTGTTGAGGATTCGTACCACTTCGCATTTGCCGTAGCTTGCGTGTCACTCATTGTCAGCATCTCTATCTACTATGTATTTGCCGGAACATACAAGCACGTGCTTGCCGGTGAGACCAAGAAGAAGGCTGACACAGTTAAGACTACAGTTGCTGAGATGAGTCCTGCCGAGACCAAGGAACGTATCATATGCCTCTGCCTCGTATTTGCTGTGGTTATCTTCTTCTGGATGGCATTCCACCAGAACGGTAATACCCTCACGCTCTTTGCCCGTGACTACACACAGACTTCATCAACAGGTATTCAGTCAATGCTCTTTGACGTGACCAACCTCGTTGCTTGCATCTTCGTGGTTTATGGTTGCTTCGGTATCGCACAGAGCAAGACTTCAAAGGGCAAGAGCATCTCGGCATGTATCATCCTTGCTGCTATCGCATTCCTTTTCTATAAATACAATGGTCTGGAAGGTCCGGTAGATGTCAAGGCTCCTATCTTCCAACAGTTCAACCCATGTTATGTGGTTGCTCTCACTCCGGTGAGTGTAGCTCTGTTCTCTTGGTTGAACAAGATTGGCAAGGAACCGACCTCTCCCGAGAAAATTGGTCTCGGTATGCTTGTGGCTGCCCTCGGCTTTATTTGGATGGCAGTAGGCTCAATGGGACTTGAATTGCCTTTGACCCAGTTCGTTGCAGAGACAGAAGGTCCTCGCGTAAGTGCCAACCTGCTCATCTCAACCTATCTCATCCTTACCTTTGCTGAACTTCTTCTTTCACCTATCGGTATCTCATTCGTTACCAAGGTTACTCCTCCCAAGTATGCAGGTCTCATGATGGGTCTTTGGTTTGGTGCAACAGCCGTCGGTAATCAACTTGTGATGGTTCCGGGTTTGATGTGGGGTGCCAACTTCAACCTCGTCACTATTTGGGGCGTTCTGGCAGGTATCTGTCTGGTATCAGCAATCTTCATCTTCTCTATCATCAAGAAACTCAACAAAGTGGCATAACCACCATTCCACGCATATGGAAGCCCTCAATTAAGTGTGGGCTTCCTTTTTTTTTTACTTACTACATATTATGAAACACACACACGTAATTTTACTTGTTCTGCTTTTTCTAACTGCTGCATGCCAGCACAAGACTCCCGAGCAGAAACCCCTCAGTATCATCTATGAAACCGATATGGGTAACGACATAGACGATGCCTTGGCAGCCGACATTCTTTACAAATATCACGATGCCGGAAAAATCAACCTTCTTGGCATTATGCTGAACAAGGAAGGTGTTCACCAGCCCGAATACATTGATATTCTTAATACCTGGTATCACCACACCGAAATACCCATTGGCATCATACGTCTAAACAACGTAACACCTGACCCAGATGACTATGCGGCCAAAGTATGCAAGTTGACAGACGACCAAGGCGAACCACTCTACAAGCGAACCATACAAGACTACACGACA
Source organism: Bacteroidales bacterium (assembly GCA_029227175.1). Classification (GTDB taxonomy): domain Bacteria; phylum Bacteroidota; class Bacteroidia; order Bacteroidales; family Bacteroidaceae; genus Bacteroides. Next base: position 5,656 of record JAQXZK010000018.1, read on the forward strand.
CTACCTGACGCTCACGTACTCTACAGAAAACTCTTGGCACAGCAACCGAATCACTCTGTAACCATCGTTTCCGTCGGATTCTCCACCAACTTGGCTCGCCTGCTTGATACGACCGCTGACGAATACTCGCCCCTTAGCGGCAAAGAACTCGTAGCACAGAAGGTTTCGCGCCTCATCACCATGGCAGGCGGAATCCCCGACAGTAGTTTCTATGAGTACAATATCAAAGAAGATATTCCCTCTGCACAGAAAGTCTTTCATGAATGGCCAACCCCACTTGTAACCTCCCCATTTGAAGTAGGAGAAGCCATCCGATACCCAGCCGAAAGCATAGAAAACGATTTTAAATGGGCGGAGCATCATCCTGTCGTTGATGGATATGTCAACTACATGCCCATGCCTTATAGCCGCCAGACTTGGGACCTCACTGCTGCCATCTACGCACTCGGAGGTGATTCCTTATTTACCACCTCACCTGCCGGCAACATCACTGTAACAGACAAAGGAGCAACCCTCTTCACCAAGAATCCGCAAGGCAACCGCTACTATATGTCGGTTGATAGTCTGCAAGCCGCAAACGTCTTGAGAGAATTTCTACGCATCATTCCATCACCCTATAAGTAAACTCATATCATTATCCATGTCCGTCACGTTACCTATGCCGGACATCTCCTCCATAGCCTGCTTTCAGCCCATAGTTGATGGCAGGCTTTCTTTTTACCTCACATAAAACCGAGTCATCCCTATAGGGTTCTACAATCATCTCTTAACAGTCACTCGGGTTCTCGCTGCAGAGTACTACTCTGCCTTTTTGCACTTCTATGTTTTAGCAGACACCAATATAAAAATAGAGAGGAAACGATTAGCGCTTCCTCTCTCTTCCACGTTATTATGTAAAATAAAGATTAGTTGTTTTCCGGACGGAGCTTGCGAACGGTAACAGCAGTCTGCCACATTTCGCTCTCACGAAGAGCCTTGAGTTCCTCGTTCAACTTCTCACGATAATCAGGCTTTGAATTTGAATCAATAGAGATTTGAGCTTCGTTACCGCTCTTCACTGATGCATAAAGCTTCTCGACAACAGGCTTGCAGGCATCGTGGAACGGACCCATCCAGTCAAGAGCACCTCGCTGAGCTGTTGTAGAGCAGTTGGCATACATCCAGTCCATACCCTTCTGGGCAAAGAGAGGCATGAGAGACTGAGTCAGCTCTTCTACTGTTTCATTGAATGCCTCAGAAGGAGAGTGACCATTCTCACGGAGCACCTCATACTGAGCCAGGAGAAGACCCTGAATAGCACCCATCAGTGAGCCACGTTCGCCAGTAAGGTCAGAGGTAGCCTCACGAACAAATGTTGTCTCGAAAAGGTAGCCTGAGCCTATACCAATACCAAGAGCAAGAGTACGATCGATGGCCTTGCCCGTTGCATCCTGATATACAGCATAAGAAGAGTTCAGACCACGACCCTCGAGGAACATAGTACGGAGAGAGGTACCGGAACCCTTAGGAGCAACCATGATAACATCAATATCTGCAGGAGGAACTACACCGGTGCGGTCGTTCCAAGTGATTGCAAAACCGTGTGAGAAATAAAGAGCCTTACCCGGTGTGAGATAGGGCTTGATGGTCGGCCATACAGACATTACCGCAGCATCAGAAAGCAGGCACATGATGATGGTACCCTTTTGGCATGCTTCTTCGATAGAGAACAATGTCTCACCCGGCACCCAACCATCAGAAACGGCCTTCTCGTAGGTCTTACCCTGACGCTGGCCAACGATTACGTTGAAACCGTTGTCACGAAGGTTGAGAGACTGACCAGGGCCTTGTACGCCATAACCAATCACTGCAATAGTTTCATCTTTCAAAATTTCACGAGCCTTTTCCAAAGGAAATTCTTCGCGGGTCATCACATTTTCGATTACACCGCCAAAATTTAATTTTGCCATTTTGTCTTTAATTTAAAAACGCATTTATGATGAATTTATTTTTTCTTGAATCTAACCAACGAGCGTACACACTCCGTTTCTGTGCCGTCTTCGTTCCGCTTTGCAATGCTTAGCGTATATTCCTCACCGTCATCTGTCTGTGCGGAGTGTTCCCTATAGAAACGCAGGGTATCGCCGAAATAGCTCTCTGCCACATAGGCCACTTCAAAACGAGCTACTCGATTCTCCACAAACTTCTCAAGAGGAAACATGTCCAGCACGTGCTCAATATACTTCACAGAATTAACATGGCCATTCACGTCTACATCACTGTATTTCGCCTGTCTCTCTCCGCAGAGGGCAACGTCCGAACTCATGTTGACGCGTCCGGGCTTGGCAATGGGGCACTCCTTGTCCGTCTCGACCCACTTCACAATGTCGCCGTTGTTTATCTCTAAGAGATTGGATGGCTGGCGGGAATCGAGGTCTATCAGCGCCCAGATGGAACGGCCGAAACCCAACGTCTTTCCGTCTTGCCCCTCCACACGGAAGTTACGACTGGTGAAATAGCGCATGGCCGATTCCACCCACGTCTCAACAAAGAAATGCCGATATTGCATAGGCATTTCCTCCATCTCAATGACTAAACGGGAGAGCACCCAAGTCTTGTTTACCGTATTAAGGTAGCTCATGCCAAATCCGCGATCCGAGCTATGGAAATCAGCTGCATTTAGCAGATGGTTGCCCAAATGTCCCATAAAAAGCTCATGATTCACATCGCAGTGAAATGGCTCTACCACATTTTCATATCTGCCTACCTTACTAAGCATTTGCCTCCTCCTCTCTTTGAGCAATATACTGGTCAAGCCGTTCTACACATGACCGTGTAATAGCCACACGACCGGTACGAACAAATTGCAGCACGCAACCCAACTCATTCAACTCATTGAAATTCTCAAGGACATCGCTGGTCACACCAGTCTTCTCAACGATGGTATAAGTAGGATTAACCTCAACAATACGCGCATCATGTCGACGCACGATGCGGCTGACCTCTCTATTAGCCAACACCATAGGAGTGGACAACTTCAACAAAGACGTCTCGAGAATGAAGATTTCGTCATCAACAAAGCAATTTGCCTGCAAGACATCGATTTTCTTCTCAATCTGCTTCACAAGCATTTCTGCCATCTCCTGCTTGCAATAGCAGGTAATGGTATACTTATGCACACCGGGAGTTGAGGAAGAACATACGTTCAACGATTCAATATTGACCTGCCGGCGAGTAAACACTGCAGTAATCTGGTTCAATATACCGGCATAGTTTTCTGAATATATTATTAACGTATAGAGCGTAAGTCCATCATGGTCAAGCAAAGCACCTTCCTGACCGGCCACCGAGGGACGTGCCACTGCATTGCGTGCAAACGTCTCGCGCTGGTTCCCTTTAGCTGTATCTTGAGCCAGGGTGGCACTGCGCTGTCGAGAAAGATTCTTCTCAAACGAGTTTCTGTCCATGGCCGCAGCAGCACGTACTGCCGCATTGAACCCCTGCATTTCTTGTGCCTCTTCCAGATGGTCATCACATCTTCCACAGGTATTGCAGTCGCCACACTCAGCTGCACCGTATTTCTTTTCTTTTTCCATATCTTTCACCGAATTATCCTGTCCACTATCTCACCTCAAGCAACATCTCATCCACATTTCCCCCTGGAGGCGTCATCGGAAGGATATTCTCTTCTTCCTTGATAGCACATTGCAAAATGTACGGACCCTTTGTGTCAAGCATTTCACGAATGGCCTCATCGAGGTCTTCGCGCGCGACTACAGTACGACACGGGATGCCATATCCTTCAGCTATCTTCTCATAGTCAGGATTAAGCATAGGAGTGAACGAATAACGTTTATCGAAGAACATATATTGCCATTGGCGCACGTTGCCAAGATAATTGTTATTAAGCAAAATCATTTTCACCGGACATTGCTGCTCCATAATAGTGCCCAACTCTTGTATCGTCATTTGGAAACCACCGTCACCACAGAACATGCACACCGTACGATCGGGTGCACCAAACGTAGCACCAATGGCCGCAGGTATGCCAAATCCCATCGTACCGCAACCGCCGCTTGTCACGACAGAATGTGGCTTGGAGAATTTGAAATAACGACACGCAAACATCTGATTCTGACCAACGTCAGTCACCATTACTGCCTCATTATGGGAGGCCTCACTGACCTTACGAACCACCTCGCCCATCAGCAAAGGTCCTGACGTAGGATGCAGGGCAGCAGCAATAACCTTATTATATTCCTTCTCCTGATAAGGCTTGAATCCGTCTATCCAAGCTCGATGCTCAGCCTTCTCTACATACGGAATCACCATAGCAAGAGTATTCTTGCAATTACCAAGTACAGGAAGATCCACCTTAACATTCTTGTTGATTTCAGATGGGTCAATCTCAAAGTGAATAATCTTTGCCTGCTTTGCATAAGCCTTCAGATTACCGGTTACACGGTCATCAAACCTCATACCGACAGCAATAAGCAAATCACACTGATTGGTCATCACGTTGGGTGCCAGATTTCCGTGCATACCCAGACGACCCATGTTCAGCGAATGGTCAGAAGGAGCAGCAGAGAGCCCGAGGAATGTCGTTGCAAAAGGTATTTGTGCCTTTTCACACAGCTCCACCAGTTCCTGGCCCGCATCGGCCAACTCTACTCCCTGGCCTACAAGCATAAAGGGCTTTACACTCTCGTTAATCATCCTTGCAGCCTTCTCGCAGACACCAGCTTCAGGTTGAGGATCCGGATTATAACTGCGGATAAAGTCAACCTTCTGCGGTTCGTAGTCTATCTTTGCGGTCTGAGCGTTCTTGGTAAAGTCCAGCACAACAGGCCCAGGACGGCCACTGCCAGCAATATAGAATGCACGAGCCACCGCCCAAGCAATATCCTCGGCACGGCGAATCTGATAGTTCCATTTTGTAATTGGCTGTGTCACACCAACCACGTCAACCTCCTGGAATGCATCTGTACCAAGCAACCCTGCGCCCACCTGACCGCAAATTACGACCAAAGGTGTGGAGTCAATCATGGCATCGGCAATTCCCGTTATCGTATTCATGGCACCCGGACCGGAAGTCACAATGCAAACACCGGTCTTTCCACTGACACGCGCATATCCTTGTGCTGCATGTACTGCGGCTTGCTCGTGGCGAACTAAAATGTGGTTCAGAGTGTTTCTATGATCATAAAGTGCATCGTAAGTAGGCATGATGGCACCACCGGGATAACCAAAAAGGGTATCAACACCGGCATACTCTAACGACCGCATCATGGCCTCTGCACCTGATATTTTTTCCATGTATTTTGTTTGTTTTTCTTTACGTTCCTTTGAATGAGATATTGGGAGAAGAAAAGAGACGCCCTCATTCTGTTCATTCAATGATTCTCACACCGCCCTTATCGGCTGAAGCAACCGACTGTGCATACGCCTTCAAAGCTTTTGAGACGACACGCTTGCGCTTCAACGGCTGTTGTGGGCGTGCAGCAAGTTCATCATCACTCAACTTAACATTGATACTACGGCTCGGAATATCGATAACAATAATGTCTCCATCCTTGATTTTTCCGATATTACCTCCATTAGCTGCTTCCGGAGATATATGTCCAATAGAAAGACCCGAAGTTCCTCCTGAGAATCGGCCATCTGTTATCAAGGCACATTCCTTTCCCATGTGCATGCTCTTGATGTAAGACGTCGGATAAAGCATCTCCTGCATACCCGGTCCTCCCTTGGGGCCTTCGTGCGTAATAACTACACAATCACCCTTCTTTACCTTGCCACCCAAGATGCCTTCACAAGCATCTTCCTGAGAGTCAAAGCAGACGGCAGGTCCCTCAAAGTGCCAAAGTTCAGGAGACACACCGGCCGTCTTAACCACACAACCATCCTGGGCAATATTGCCGAAAAGGACAGCCATACCACCATCCTTAGTATAGGCATGTTCAATATCGCGTATGCAACCGTTTGCACGGTCTGTGTCAAGTGTCTCCCAGCGAGTGTCCTGTGTACCCATGCGGGTTGAGAACTTGCCTGCAGGTGCAGAACGATATATTCGGTCTGCCTCCGGGTCAATGACATCACCCGTAATGCTATATTTCTTTATGTCTTCACCAAGCGTTGCACCGTTCACACGCTTGCAGCTCAAGTCAAGCAGATTGCCTTTTGCCAACTCTCCAAGGATACCCAGGATACCTCCTGCCCTATTTTCTTCCTGAATGGAATATTTCTGCCAGTTAGGAGCAAGTTTACATAGGAATGGGACCTTGCGAGACAAAGCATCAATATCAGACATGCTAAATTCAACACCACCCTCCTGAGCTACTGCCAAAAGATGGAGGACTGTATTGGTTGATGCTCCCATCGCAATATCAAGTGTCATAGCATTGAGAAATGCCTGACGAGTGGCAATAGAACGTGGCAAAACAGAATCGTCACCGTCTTCATAATAAGCAAACGCATTCTTAACGATAAGTTTGGCTGCATCCTTGAAAAGTTGTACACGGTTGACATGTGTAGCCAGTATAGAACCGTTACCAGGAAGAGAGAGACCTAGTGCTTCGGTCAGAGAATTCATAGAGTTAGCGGTAAACATACCTGAACAGGCACCGCAACCCGGACAAGCACTATGTTCGACTACCTCAAGTTCTGCATCACTGACGGTAGGGTCACCACCCTTAATCATGGCTGTAATAAGGTCAGCATTTTCGCCGTTCACCTTTCCCGCTTCCATCGGGCCGCCACTGACAAAAACTGCGGGGATGTTCAGACGCATGGCTGCCATAAGCATACCCGGGGTTACTTTATCACAATTTGAAATGCAAATCATAGCGTCAGCCTTGTGTGCATTGACCATATATTCTACTGAGTCTGCAATGATATCGCGTGATGGAAGTGAGTAAAGCATACCATCATGCCCCATGGCAATACCGTCATCAACAGCAATTGTGTTGAACTCTGCTGCATAACAGCCTAATTTCTCAATTTCTGCCTTTACAATCTGTCCTATTTCATGAAGATGAGTATGCCCTGGAACAAACTGAGTAAATGAGTTGACAATGGCAATAATGGGCTTGCCAAACTGTTCGCGTTTCATGCCATTTGCCACCCACAGCGCACGAGCGCCAGCCATTCTTCTTCCCTCTGTGCACACTGCACTACGCAATGTATTTTTCATTTTATTCTGTTCTTTTTATCAACAAACTAAACCTATGGATTTCAAAAATCCGATAATTGTTGCAAAGATACTATCTTTTTTTTGCTTAACCGGAAATTATCCTGAAAATTTGTCTACTTTTGCTACCAAACCTCATACAAAAACCTACAAATATTATGCAGAAACACTACGCAATCAACATCGGACGCCAATTAGGGAGTGGTGGACGAGAAATCGGTGAGAAACTGGCTTCACGCCTTGGCATCGCCTTCTATGATAAGGAAATTATCACCCTGGCAGCCAAACAAAGCGGCCTGTGTTCTGAATTTTTTGAACGAGCAGACGAGCGTGCTCACCTTTCTGCTATGCGAGGAATCCTGCACTATCGTTTTCCGTTCACACAATATGGCGATAACTGCTTGAGTAACGAGACGCTATTTCAGATTCAGAGTGATGTCATCCGAGAACTTGTTGACGACCACAACTGCCTGTTTGTGGGACGTTGTGCCGACTATATCCTGCGCAATCATCCTTTTTGTGTCAACATTTTTATATCGGCCAACAGAGAAGACCGGGTGAAGCGCATCGCTGAAAAGATGAATGTCAATCCAGCAAATGCAGCCGATATTATTGAACGAGCTGACAAAAAACGGGCCGAGTATTACAATTATTATACAAACAAGACATGGGGTACCGCAGATAGCTACCATCTATGTGTAAACTCATCTGTTCTCGGCATAGAGCGAAGTGTTGAGTTTATCGACACCTTTGTACGCGCCAAACTACAAATCTTTTAAACCCCAAACATGCACAATCGAATCAATGTAATTTCACCGAATTGTCACTGAAACATGGAGTAACAATTCGGGAAATTTTCCGTGGACAAGCCCACTATTATCCAAGCATCATCAACAAAACCATCTGACCTGTCAATATGCGCAGGAACATGGTCAACGGATAGACAGTCGAATAACCCACAGCCGGTGCATCGTTGCCCGAAACCTGATTAGAGTATGCCAATGCAGGTGGGTCTGTATAACTGCCTGCCATCAGACCCATCAAGGTAAAGTAATTTATCTTGTAATATAACCGTGCTACAAGCCCGACGAGAATGAGCGGAATAATCGTAATCAGGAATCCGATACCAACATATATCAGTCCGTCTCCATGAACAACTGTGTTTACAAAACTGGCTCCGGCATCAATACCCACACTAGCAAGGAACAAGGCAATACCTATTTCACGCAACATAAGGTTGGCACTCATCGTAGTATAGGTGACCAACTTCAATTTATGGCCAAAACGTCCTATCAGAATGGCAACCACCAACGGTCCGCCGGCCAGACCTAACTTCACAGGTGTAGGCATACCCGGAATGAAGATAGGGAGGCTACCTAAAAAGATTCCCATGAAAATACCCACGAAGATTGTAACCAGATTCGGTGTGTCAAGACGTTTCAACTGATTACCCAACACGGTTGTAACGCGAGCAACAGCATCCTCCTGACCAACAACCATAACACGGTCACCAACCTGAAGCACAAGGTTCGGATTGGCGAAGAGGTCAACCCCCGATCGGTTTACACGAGTCACATTGACACCATATACGCTATTGAAATGCATAGAACCCAACTTACGTCCATTGACATTCGCCTTAGTAACAAGAATACGCCGCGAAACAAGCGGAGTGTCCTGCTTCTCCCAGTCCATCTTGATTTCTCTACCGATAAAAGCCGTGATAGCCTCAGAATCCTCTTCGGTACTGACGATGTAAAGCTGATCACCTAAACAGAAAATCGTATTCTGATTAGGGATAGACACATGACCGTCGTGACGTATACGGGAAATGACAAACTGACGGGCAAGGAACTCTTTCACCTGAATAAGCGTCTTGCCCACAATAGCCTCGTTACGCACCTCTACCGTCATGATATGGGGTTGCTTGTGCACTTCATTATCTAACTCACGCAAGGATGCTTCCTCCTTGGAGAATTTTACGCGACAGACATAACGCACCAGAATAATGGAACCAATAATGCCCATAACACCAAGCGGATATGCACAGGCATAACCCAACGCAATAGGATCCCCCGAATAGTTCAATTGATTCAGCGCCTCATTAGCAGCACCAAGACCTGGAGTATTAGTCACAGCACCATAGAGTACACCTATAATCATAGGAAGTTGCAGGCGCCCATTAGCAAGGAAATATACAGACAAAGCAACTATAAGGTTCAGCACCACGATAGCTACCGCCAAAGCATTTAGCCGTATACCACCCTGTTTGAACGAGGTAAAAAAAGAAGGACCGACCTGCAATCCTATACAGTAGACAAATAGAATCAATCCGAACTCACGAATGAAATGCAGAATGTGTGTGTCAGCCGTCAAACCAAAATGACCGACAAAAATACCAGTGAACAATACAAACGTAACGCCCAACGAAATTCCAAATACCTTGATTTTCCCCAACAACATGCCTAAAGAGATCACAAAGGCATAAAGGAAAACAATGTGCGCTACAGAAGAAGACTCAAAAAGCAAATTGTATATCCAATCCATAGAAATGACCTTTTATAGTTCAAAAAAACGCTGCAAAATTAGACTTTTTTTTAACAATACACGGGTGATTTATATCTTTTCTCGCTTACAAACCTTTTTTCTGAAAATGTATAACTACCTTTGCTTAGATAACAAATGACCCTCTATGTATACGAAAAAAAATGAATTTCGTTGTTAACTATAATATTCAATTATGAAAAGACTTGAATCACTAGATGCACTTCGCGGATTTGACATGTTCTTCATTATGGGTGGAGCCGGGTTGATAGTATCCATCGCCAACTGCTTCCCAGAAAGTACATTTTGGCATACAATAGCAACACAAATGAATCATGTTGAATGGGAAGGACTTCGTCATCATGACACCATCTTCCCACTATTCCTATTCATTGCAGGAATTTCATTTCCTTTTTCATTGGAGAGGCAACGTTCAGCAGGCAAGAGCACCAGAGAGATTTATGCTAAAATCCTACGACGTGGTATCACACTGGTGCTACTTGGCATGATATACAATAATCTGCTTACCTTGAACTTCAACGAAGTGAGATTCTGTAGCGTATTAGGACGCATCGGTGTGGCATGGATGTTTGCGGCCATGATTTACACCATTACGAAGAAGCACACCCTTCAATGTGGCATCACTGCCGGAATACTTGTCACATACTGGCTTATCATGGCCCTCATTCCTGCCCCAGACTATCCCGATGCCGATATTTTCTCGAAAGAGGGCAGCATTGCCTGCTACATCGACAGAATTATATTAGGGGCATCACACATGTATAAACCCATCTATGAGCCCGAAGGCCTGCTGTCTAACATTCCCGCTATTGCCACAGCCTTAATCGGTATGATGAGCGGAGCATGGATAAAAGAAAAACAACGCATGAGTGGGACAAAGAAAGCCCTCGTACTGGTAGCGGCAGGCATTGTCCTTGCCCTCATCGGATGGGCATGGAGTCATGTCTTTCCCATCAACAAAGCATTATGGAGCAGTTCATTCGTTTGTGCCGTAGCCGGATATTCCCTGATCATGCTCGCACTTTTCTACTATATCATCGACGTTCGAGGATGGCGCAAATGGGCACATGCATTTGTTGTCATCGGAATGAACTCAATCACCATCTATATGGCACAGAGGTTCATTGCCTTCGGTACAACCAGCCACCGCCTCCTCGACGGACTGGCAAGCATCTTGCCCGAGCAAGCAGGAGCCATTGTATACCACGCAGGATACATTCTGATATGCTGGCTTTTCCTATACTTCCTATATAAAAAGAAAGTTTTCCTTAGAATATAAACAGAACCACTACTGTCCCGTAAAAGTGGATAAATAGTTCTTTGAAATTATTGAAATATAGTCAATTACACGGTTTTTGAAATGAAACGGACTTGATTTTGCAACTTTGCAGTCTAATACAAATGGCTGCTATGTTCCAAGACAAATACGTATTCTCTCAATTAACCGCTTTTCTAAACAGGACTCAGTTCAACAACTATGTTCGCAAGTATGATGGCAACAGATATGTGAAACATTTCACTTGCTGGAATCAGATGCTCGCGATGATGTTTGGACAACTGAGTAACCGTGAGAGCCTGCGAGACTTAACCGTTGCTTTCGAGGCACATAGGGCCAAGCAATATCATCTTGGTTTAGGTCGTGAACCGATAGCTAAGACAACTCTTGCGACAGCGAACCAGAACCGTGATTACAGAATCTTCGAAGACTTTGCATTCTATATGATGAAGGAAGCCTGCGAGAAGCG
>JAQXZK010000019.1 GCA_029227175.1 Bacteroidales bacterium
GGTAACGGAATCATCAGAGCGTTACTTGGGAATGGGTATGCCTGCAGAAATGGCAAAGGCAACGGCAACAGCAGAGTACGAGGGAAATATGGATGTTGTTACCGGGAACATTACTAAATTCATGGCTGAGAGAGATAAGCAGAAAGAGTCTGAAATCCGTGCTCAGTATTTAGCGCAGATGCCTACACCGCAGTCTGGCAACATGGCCCAGGTTGACTACACGGCACAGATAAAACAGGCAATGGACGCCGGAGATTCACAATCTGCGGTACTTGCAATATTACAACAGGCGGCAGCGAACAACAATGCCACCTAAACCTATAAGGAGGTATGAATCATGGCAACAGGAACAGCAACATCATTTGCTCTCCCTAATTTCAGCGGAATGTTATTCGCAAAGGGTCAGCAGGCAACACCGTTCTCTACGATGATTGGTGCAAGACCTCTCGTAACCAATCATGTAGAGTTCACTTGCGGACAGGAATTTAACACAGAAACAGGCGAACAGCCGGAGATTTCTGAAACAGCTTCCCTTACCGCACCACAGCCGGAAATCGTGAAGAGAAGTCAGCTCACTAATGTGACTCAGATCTTCCAGAAAACTGTATCTATCAGTTACGGCAAGCAGAGCAACATGGGTACATTACAGGGTATCAACGTTGCCGGTCAGCAGGCAAATCCTATGGACGAGCTTGCGTTCCAGGTATCTCGTAGAATGGCTAAGATTGCACAGGATATTGAGTACACATTCCTCAATGGCGCATATCAGAAAGCAACCAACGATGCCGAAGCGAACAAAACAAGAGGTCTTTTGACCGCTATCACAACAAACGTTCTCGACTTAGCAAACAAGCCTCTTACATATTGGCTTGTAGCAGAGGGCTTGAAGTGTATTCACGATCAGGGCGCAAGAACAGACAACATCGTACTCGGTGTTGATGCGACCACATTGTTACAGCTCAACCTTGATGCTCAGAAGAACAACCTTACAATCGTTCCTCTTGGAAGAGAGGTAAACGGTATCAAATTACAGACTGTAGTAACCCCTCTTGGAGAAGTTGCAGTTGCATTGTTTGATACTCTTCCTGCCGGAACAGCTACACTGTTTGACCCGTCCATTATGGCACCGGTTCATCAGATGGTGCCTGGCAAGGGTAATTTCTTCTTAGAGCAGCTTTCTAAGGTAGGCGCAGGAGAAACTTATCAGATCTTCGGTCAGATTGGTTTGGATCACGGCCCTGAATGGATGAGTGCCAAGTTCACAAATGTTTCTACTGATCTTCCTAGTGAATTGACAGTAGCAAGCGCAAGCGGATTAGGCGCGTAATCGGAGGTATCTATTATGGCAAATTATGAAGTAATCAAACGCTTCGTGGATTTGCAGGACAATAATCATCTTTACGAAGTCGGGGATGTATTTCCCCGACAGGGTAAAGTGGTTACGGATGAAAGACTTTCCGAATTATCCGGTCCGGACAACAAACAACACACTCCTTTGATTAGAGAAGTTGTTGAGGACGATGCTAATGCAAATACCACTCCACCTGTGAACAATGATGCAGTTCCGGGTGTTAAGAAGTACACAGAAGAGGAACTCAGCGAAATGAAAGTTCCACAGATCAGAGAAATTGCAAAGGAACTCGGTTTCAAAATCGGTTCCACAAGCAAAGAGGAAATCATAGCAGAGTTTCTTGAAAAACAGGCTTAAAGAAAGTGGGGACGGAGTATGGACGCTAAATTGTTAAAAGTCATTCTTGACGATGATACACTCACTGACGAACAGATTGCCGTTCTCCTTACAAAAGCACAGAGATTGGCTGCAAATCAACATTTTTGGGCGGATGATGATGAGCCTACCGAAAAAGAGTTAGAAAGATTCTACAAACGATATGAGTTTGAAATCTACGACCTGGCAAAATCCATCAATTCTGATGATGCAAGGGACGGATTGGTTTCTCATACAGAACTTGGAATAACTCGAAATTGGGGCAAATCAAGCAAGAAAGACGTAGAAGATGCGTTGGCGAAAATACCGCCAAAAACCTATGTTGGTCTATTAAGGAGGGATGCCAATGCGGAAACTGAGACTTAAAGACCTCAGAATAAACCAAGTTCCATTTTATTACCAAACCTACGAGGGCGAGGTAGACGAAGTGGACGAGGATGGCAACCTTACCGGAGAAAGCATACCGAAGTATTCCAATCCGGTTCGGGTTCTCGCAAGAGTAAGTCCGAACTCTGGAAATGCCGAGGATTCTCCTTTTGGAAAAGATATTGTCTATGACAAAACCATCTCGACAGTCAAAAATCTGCCGATTGATGAATACACAAAACTCTTTATTGATGTAGTTCCCATTCTCAATGAGGATGGTTCTACTGATACCGAACCTGATTACAAATGTGTGTGCCCTAAAAACGATTTGCAACAGAACCTATGGGCGATAAGGAAGATAAAGGGGGCAGAAATGTGTCAGACACAATCCACATTAACCCATTCGACCCAGACAGCATAGATGAAGCCATAAAAGAGTTGGAAAGGCGAAAAGAACGCATACACAGATGTGCGACCGAACTCGTCCGAATACTCACAGAACTCGGTGTTGAAAAAGCACAGGAGTTGGTTCCGATAGATACCGGAGCGGCGAGAGATTCCATTGTAGGCTACATGGATGAAACAGAGGGTGTAGGTATTATCATTGCCGGAGGTCATTGCAAATACATAGAGTTTGGCACAGGTGTTAAGGGTAGGGACAGTTCCCATCCGAGCGAAGAGTATCTGGCAGCCATGAAATGGGCGTACAATTCCGGCGCGACAATCTTTACTACAAAAGATGGCAGAGAGGGTTGGTATTATCCGGCTGACGATGGCACATGGCGTTTCACAGAGGGTATGCCGTCAAGACCATTTATGTACGAAACAGCTCAATATCTGAGAAAAGAAGCAAATAGATTAGCAAGCGAGGTATTTAAGGATGGTTAAGGATAATTTCAATCAGTATTACAACGACCTCCTGAATGACTTGCTGAGTAAATACGGCGGCTTGAAAGGAGGAACGGTGTTCAAAGAAACACCATCATCATTCCCTTATATGTACTTTAAGCAGATAGGGGGAGATGGAGCATTATCCACACTTTCAAATACTGAGGATGGAATCAATCTTGCTTTGGAAATCAAGTTCTATTCCAACAAGTCCGCCTCAGAAACGCGGAAAATAGCAAACTCCGCACGAGAATACATGGTAGGAATTGGATTCCATTGCGATTACTTTTCCCCTGTGGAGAATATTAGCGATAGTTCAATCTCACAGTTCCTTACAAGATTCTCAAAACTTGAAACATGATTAACTCCATCGGATAGGGTCGCTCCCGAAAAGCACTCGCCTGGTGTCTGCCGATGGTTTTAATAAATCAAGGCTTTACCTCTTAGGCAAAGGAAAACATAAGGAGGTAGAACGAAGATGGCTAAATGTACGAATGTAACATTTCTTATGCACAAAGGACAGGGCGAAGAGGCTTTCAAGAAGCTGATTGATATTACTGAATATCCTGACCTTGGCGGAGAAAAAGAAAAGTTAGATGTTACCACTCTTTCTGACAAAAAGAAGAGAACCATTAACGGTATTGAAGATACCGGGGACCTCGCTTTCAAAGCGTGGTACGAAAAAGCAGATTATGAAAAACTTCTCGCTCTGCAGGAATCCGGTTCCGTTGACGCTTATCAGTTGTGGTTTGGCGAAGATGGCAAGGACGGTGTTTGGGAATGGTCTGGTGTTATGGCGGTTTACCCTAACAGCGGCAGCTCAAACAATGCAAGAGAGATGTCATTCTCCATCACTGATGAGGGCGAAGAGGCTTTACATTATGTAAAGAACCCTAGTGCAGTAGGCGGAGCCTAAGTAGAACAATTAAGCAGCAAGGCAAGGGAGAAATAGAAGTCTCCCTTGCCATAAACAATAGGACAATTTAACGAAAGGACGGTTAATAAGTATGATTTTACAGACAGCGAATGGACCTAAAGAGATTAAAGTAGCAGATTTGGACTTTACCAATCTGATGTGTGATTTGGAAGATCACGATGTAGATGTAATGGGGCTCCTGGATGATGAAACCAGAGAGAATATGAAGATTTTTAAGACAATCAGAGCGATTATCGCAGTTCTTACCGGGACAAAAGACCTTACAGAAGCCGGTAAGACATTGAGTGAGCATCTTAAATACGGTGGCTCCATGGACGAGGTTATGGGTGCTTTTACGGAGGCAATGAAAACCGCGGGTTTTGGAGAGGAAGCCGAGGAAGTTCCGAAGAACAACGGAAAGAAAGCCAAGGCGGCAGCAGAGTAGAGGAAATAGATCTCAGTCAATACAAAAGTTTTACTGAGATTATCAATAAAGTTTGGCTTCCGAACGCTCTCTTGTATGGCGTTTCGTATGAAACTTTTTGGAGATTAAATCCCAAGAAACTAGAACCATTCCAAATAAAGAGAGAGAAAGAAGCAAAAGAGCAGGCCACAGCCATAGATACATTGGCGTGGACCGTTGGCTCGTATGTCGTAGATGCCATGGCGATATTCCTTGGCAAAAATGCTCCGGCATACCCAAGCCAACCAAGAAGCATGAACAGCACAGACAATGCGCCACCGGGAGAAAAAATGACGGATGGTGCAAGATTCGCTGCTTTTGCCGCGGAACACAATAAGCAGATGAGACAGCGAAGAAAAAATTAGCTGATTACATGGGGATAGGTTGACGAGCCGAAAAGCGCAAGTCCGGCGCAGTTCCCCATGTTTTCTTATATTCGGACAAAAACAATACCACCCACGGACAGGGTTATGTGAAGTGAGGTGGCAAAATGCCTGATAACAAAGTCGATAGCATTTTATTGGAAATAGGTGCCACTACTGATAAGGCAGACGGTGGTATTGATAAGGTTACAAAAGCTCTTACCTCAATGAAGAAAATCACTGAGGGAATAGATACAGAAAAATTAAAACAGATAGTTGGTGCTATGAAAGGGTTCTCTGGAATGGGAGAAGAACTCAAAAATGCCGGTGCCGGTATGAGAGGCATAGCATCATCTATTAAATCCTTGTCTGGGGTTGATACTGCAAAATTAAACGAAGTGGCGGCTGTAGTAAAGGAAGTCGGCACTGCTCTTGGCAATCTCGGTTCAAACAACAAGGTAAGTATCAGAATTGATTCTGAGGGCGCGCAGCGAAGCGTGAAGCCTTTAGAGGGCGGACAACAGGCAGCAACAGCCACTCAAAGCGTCGCTACGGCGGCAGGACAAGCACAGGCGGCTATGGATGGAGCGGCTGCATCCGCAAGCAGATTAGCACAGGAAGAAAATCGACTTGGCACAGCCGGTCAGAGCGCGGCATCCGGTCAATCAACACTTAATAACAATCTCAATCAAACAAACACAAATACCGCTAATGCTCGTATTCAGAAACTTATTGACTCTATCAATAAGTACAAAGAAACAATCAGGAGCATGGAGAGTGGCAAGAAAAAGTTTGATACCAAACAGTATGAGGAAGCTGTTAATGGTCTCAGAAAGGCACAGGAACAGTTTAAGGAGTTCAAAGAAACCGTATCTGAGTCTCCTAAAAACATGGACGATATTGCAAATTCTATTAAGTCCATTGGAGATGCGGCACAGAAATGCGGACTAGGAACATTTGCCTCATTTCTACAGAACATAGCAGCAATACTTCCTAGTATCGAGATAGGAGGCATGGCTGCAAATGCAGGATTCCAACAAATGGCTGTTGGGCTTCAAGCAGTACAGGCGGCAATTCCGATTATCGGAATCATCCTTACACTTATTACTACGATCATCAATGTAGTTAATCAAGTGGTAACATCCGTAAAAAATGCGGTGCAAAAAGTGATTGCCACTATTAAAACTGTGGTAAACAAAATTCGTGCCGGAATTACCGCTATTATCAATAAATTCAAAGAATTAAAGAAGAAAGTCAGGGAAGCCTTTGGTTTTTCGGAGAAAAAATCAGGGGAATTTGCAAAGAAACTCGGCTCCATTATACGACTTGGAACATTCATGCTCCTGCGTTCAATGTTCACGCATTTGTTTGAATTGGTAAAAAATGGGTTCGACAATCTCGTTGTTTACTCAAAGAGAATTGGCAGTGAGTTCCACAAGAATGTCAATTTGCTCTACAACGACATTCGCCAACTCGGAGCTTCAATAGCGACTGCATTTGAACCAATTTTGAATGTAGTTACGCCAATCCTGGATTATCTCATTCAGAAACTTATTGCAGCTACAAATGCTTTGGCACAGTTCTTCTCAGCATTAACGGGAAAGAAATTCTATACCAAAGCGATCAAACAGAATAAAGACTATGCAGAGTCTCTTGATAGTGCAGCAAAAGCGGCTAAAAACCTTACCACCGGTATAGACGAGCTTAATATTCTCAATGACGATAACGGCGGCGGTAGCGGCAATGACGATGTTGACGGCAGTGGATTTGAGGAAGAGGAAATTGCAGGCAAGTACAAAGACCTCGCAGACATGATAAAGAAAGCGTGGGAGGATGCTGATTTCTACGACATTGGAAGAATGTTCGGGGAAAAACTCAAAGAAGCTCTTGAAAACATCCAATGGGACGAAATCAAGAAAACACTGCGTAAAATTGCGAAGTGCATTGCCACTTTCCTTAATGGTTTTCTTGAAACGCCGGGGCTATTTACAGTTATCGGTCAGACAATCGCACAAGGAATTAACTCAGCATTTGAATTTGTGGATTCCTTTGTAGAAAACTTCCATTGGGAAAGTCTTGGAAAAGCTATTACAGACGCAATCAAAGGCGCGTTGGAAACACTTGATTGGCCTTTGATTTATAAAGCAATCAGGGGAATCGGAAAGGGAATGGCTGATTTCCTTAGTACGATGTTCCAGGATAAAAAAACATGGGAATTAGTAGGAACTTCCCTTTCAAATGCCATTAACTCAATAATATGGGGAGCGCAGGAGTTTGTCACGAACTTTGATTTTTCAGCTTTTGGAACTGCGGTTGCAAGCGGAATAGGCAATGCTCTCACAGGCATTAGTTGGGTTGGCATAGGTTATACACTCAGCACGGGCATTAACGGAGCGTTCCAAGCACTATTATCGTTCGCAGAAACATTCCCTTGGACTGAGCTTGCGTTGAAAATTGCAATGGGAGTCAACTCAGCCCTTGGAAATCTTGATTGGACCACTATCAAGAGTGGTGTTACAGCATTTGCCAAAG
>JAQXZK010000020.1 GCA_029227175.1 Bacteroidales bacterium
CTCGATGATGCGCAACGTGTCACGCAACAGCTTGTAGCGGTACTCTGTCGAGAGCTCACGCAGATAGACAGTGTCCTTGGTACGGTCGAGCGTCTTATCATTATATATGTATATGGAGTCGTACTGCTGAGTCGCTATATACACCGTGTCAGTGTGCGTACCTTGCTCCACTGCCATGGCATGCCTGCCCGATGCGCATGACATCATTATCAAGGCAAAGATGATGATGGTTGTCATGCTGCCCAGACGCATGCCTGCCAAAATAATTCATATATTATAGATTGTACTGTCAGGGAAGAGCAGAGGCATACCTTTCTTCTTGATTTTGAATGAATAAGTATCACCATTACCACTAGGGCGGCAAAGAAGTAAATCAACAGTAATCAGATTCTGCTCCAAAAGCACATCGAACTGTCCAACATTTGGATTCTTTGTATGTTCTACTTGCTTATAACGGAAATACTCCTTGCCATCATTGATTTCATTCTCGACTTCAATCCAGAAGGTTTCGTGATGCTTAGTCAGTAAGCGATCATGCAGTTTCATCAATCGCCATGCTGCAATGTCTTCCTTCGTTCTGCGTTCAGCTTGTAACTCTAAGAGTTCGTCAAGGTGATTGACATTAAGGAAAAGAAGATGACTATTGGGAGGGGAACATTGAACTGTGTTCTGGTATGTCACCGTCCCATCCTCAGTAAGATAGCCATACTTTGCCACTATCTCACGACCGGATTTCAAAGCACTTATATCCCAATCAGGTGTCTGTGTAAAGAGAACATTCTTCTTGGAAGCTCTTTTTTCACGATAGCTTTTCAGCTCAATCCCTTTGTAGTCTGGAGTCTTGTCGCTATTCATGCTTATCCCAAGGAAAGACTCGATGGTGCGTCCAATACCTGTGTCGGCAAGCACTTCGGATTCAAACCATTGCCCACTTACAGAACGGAACTTGCTAAGAAGCTCTTCTGAAACAGAGTTGCCTATTTGGTAGATTTCCATTAACACCTCCTTCAGAGGAGTAATGATAACAGAGTTGTAGCACTTCTCAATGTCAATGCGAGTGATATTGATTGAATACAGCGTGTCTGCAAAAAAGAACAAGACATGAATGTCATTTCCCGCTGTGTATGAGCCTAATTTGTAAATCCACATACGAGGATCACCCTTCTTTGTGTTCGGACGATAGAAGGATGCCTGTGTTATGCACTGGTTATCTGCAGTAAGGATGACAGCATTACGCATTTGTTTGAACTCCTGACCTTGCAACTGCTCAGAATAGTCGTGTACTCCTTCTTCAAGGAAGTATGCTCGCATTGGTGCAGTTGAGTCAAGAATGCCTTTGCCAAGTCCGGTTGGTGTAATCTCAACCTGAGTGAACTTGACATTATGGTTGACCAGAAATTTGAGGTTCTTCTGTTCAAACGCTGTGAATGGACGCATATTTACCATATATTACACCCTCTCACTTTATATGTTGCAACAATGTATTAGCAATGGCACGTGCCATCAGAGGTGGAACGGCATTACCAACCAATGTATATTGTGGTATTTCTTTCTGGCGATTGTTACCGCCTGTCTGACGTTTGCCCTGGAATACGAACGAGTCATCAAAACTCTGGAGACGAGCCATTTCACGCACAGTCATAGGACGAAAAGCAGAGTAATGAATGAAATCGTCTGGCATGGTGCAAACGGTAGGACTCTGTCCTAAAGGATTAAGTACAACATAGTTGCGCTTCTGAGATTCTAAGCCTTTTTCTTTCAGTTCTGATTTTGCAAGGTCATAATCCTTGTGTTTGGCAATAATCTTCAATCTCTCACGTACAGTTTCATTCTGAAGGCTTGTTTGATGGTTGAAGAGTTCCATGTGCTGATATTTGTCAGGGTGTTCCAGCTCGCTCATATTAGGAATGTAGAATGGCTCTTCATCGAAATCAAAGCGATGTCCAAGCCTTCCGATTCTTGACCATTCTGAGAACAACAAGCCTCTTTCGTCTGGTTTACCCTGTATGGCACGTTTCTTCTTTACGGGCTCATACTCAGAGATAAGTTTCGGCTTCTTATACTTGGTAGCAGTATCGCCATTTCCGACCATATCCATATCCCATAGGGCTTCATACACCTTTACCTTTTCTTCTTCGGTAACAGTAGCAGGAATCTCAGTAATAAGTTCCTGGTCGTTGCGACATCCAATGAAGACAACACGTTCTCTGTTCTGAGGTACACCATAGTTGGAGGACAACAAAACCATAGGTTCTGTGATGTTGTATAATCGGATATCACTCATCAATTCTTCAAAGCGAGCAAGAAGCATCTCATTATCAGCGAATTGTTCTCTGACAAAGTCAATACACTCATCGAAAGTGGCGGTCAGCACTTCCAATGATTTCTTCAGCACTTTTGCTTCCTTTTCGCATTTGCCCATTTCTGCCACAACATCAACGGCATTCAGGATATTGTCAAGAATCTGCTCGTCTGAAATGGCTTCAACAATAGCGTTATACCCATCTACAAAGGTGTCATTGTCAATATGGGCAGAGGTCTTCAACTGGATAACCTGCTTGCGAATCTCATCACGCTCTTTCCTCATCTTTAGAAGGATAAGGCCATGTCGTATGGTATTCACCGCCACGTTGCTCTTGCTTACATTGTAGGGTAAGTTCTTTGTTACTTCTTTCAACTGTTGATCGAGATTATTGAAATACATCTCGTTCATCTGATTCCAATCACCATCAGCAGTTTCCATGCACATGCGAGTATAGAGAGCAGAATACAATGAAGGTGAAATCTTGCTTTTAAGATTGTCATCAAGAAAAGCATAGAGCAGAGCCATCTTCATGTCATCGACGATGGAGCGTATTTCTCTCAAGATACGCTCTTTGATTCTGCCTTCGTCCTTGGTAAGGATGCCTTTAACATTCTCCATCACAAAGTATTTAGGTCGGAGAGCCTTGATTACTTTCAAGTAGTGATAGAACAAGTCATCTCGTTTATCAAGCTTCTTTCTTCTTCCTGCGAGACTAAAGGACTGGCAACTTGGACCTCCTGTGATTACATCAATATCTTGATTTCCAATCTCCTTTAGCAGGTTGGGCAGGAAAGAGTCTTCCATAATATCCTGACGCATAAACTTTGTGTCAAGGCCGAGCATCTTGTTATATCTCACTCTATGTGTCAACTCGCAATTTTCATTTATGTCGCTTGCAAGACGGAAGTCATAGTACTTATCGTCAGTGTAAGCCTGCATAAATCCTTCGCTGAAGCCACCAGCACCAGCGAACAGATCGAGGTATTTAATACCCTTTCGGGTAGAGATAAATTCTTTCTTTTCAGACATTGTTTTAATCCTTTGGGGTAATTACAGATTCTGCCCTCACAAGTTCGGTGTAATGAACTTCCAACACTTCTGCTATTTTCAGAAGTGTTTCAATGGTTGGTTGCGATGTGTTTGTACACCATTTTGAAACTGTTGCAGGGTCTTTCCCTAACTGTTCAGCTAACCACTTGTTAGAACGTTTCTTCTCAACAAGCATTACCTTAATTCTGTTTATGTCTTTTGTTTCTGCCATCTTCATAGATTTTGATATGTGCAAAATTACACAAAAAATCTTGAATACCAAAGAAAAAACGCAATTAAATTGCTTTTCATTCACTTTTTTAGTGGTTTCCCGGGTGTTTTCGGCATGATTAATTGTCATTTGAGGGTCGGGGGACAGTCCCTGATTCGTTTCTGTCTTGGAACTGCTGCTGGTCTGCGACCAGCGGTTACCAATGTGTCCTCTTGGGAGTGCTTGCAAAGGTCAACCAAAACGTCGGGGTAATACGCTTTTGCCCTTACAGGGCGTGAAATACCCCGTTATACTCGGTTACCCAGGGTGCCGCTTCGCTTGCCCTGGGCTAAGCACTCGTTGGGCTTTCAGCCCGTTGTACCTGATGACCCCATTGTACCTGATTTTGCACGTCAAACTGGACACCTTAAAAAATTCGCCAATTCGCTAATTCGTGAAAATATTTATGAACATTCCTGGTTATTCATGGCAATTCCTGACCACATCCCCGTCCGCTTGCGGACCAATACAATCCACA
>JAQXZK010000021.1 GCA_029227175.1 Bacteroidales bacterium
GTATCAGCACCGCATGAGGTTTCCCATACCCCTGAATTTTGAAGAGTAGTCAGGTAATGGTTATTATCCGTAGA
Organism: Bacteroidales bacterium; assembly: GCA_029227175.1. GTDB lineage: Bacteria > Bacteroidota > Bacteroidia > Bacteroidales > Bacteroidaceae > Bacteroides. Next base: position 75 of record JAQXZK010000021.1, read on the forward strand.
ACGTACAAATATCAAGCATTTGTAATTCTCTGTTTCTATATTTTGGTAAATACTGCCTACAAGCAGCAATCTGTTTGTATTACCTTTCTCGTTAGAACCGAAACCACTTTTAAAATCAACAATGTACTTTGTCTGGCCATCAGTAAAATGTAGATCGCATTCCAATTGAATTTCGCCTGATGTGACGAGATTCCACACTTTGTCATAGTAGCGTTTTAATTGTTCTTTCTCACTAATTTTAATCTTCAGCGCATCAATGTATGTCGTAATTTCTGTACTCAGGCTTTTCTTTACTTCCGAGAACAATGGCGGAACAAAGGCAGAAATACTGGTAGAAGGATACTTAAAGCATAGTTTACAAAATGGTTCCCATAGTTCTCCAACTCTACGTGAAAAAGCCATGTAATCATATTCCCAAACTGAATTCCGGGATTCTAACATAACGACATCGCTTGTGTATGTTATCATCAACAAACACTCCAATATCTCTGCATTTGTCCAATGTTCAGTCCTTGCGATATCATTAAGAATCTCCAATAGGTTGTCTCTGCTTTGGATGATTGCTTTGTTTAGAGCAGAAGCTTTCTTTTTATAGTCAGCTGCCGAATATTGAAGAGCCAACTCACTCAATATTTCATTAGCACGACTTCTAAAGTAGGCTAATAACCCAGCCTTGTTGTTTTTCAAATCCTTGTTTATATTCATCATATTTTTTTATTTTCAACGTTATTTATATTAAACCGATTATCAAGAATTGCTATTTAATCAACCCTTGTTCATCCAGGAACCGTCCGAACGCTTTAAGGATGGTGTTTGTTCTTTCCTTGATGTCCGCTTCTGTAAAATCGATCTTTGTCTTTGCCAACTGCTTGAGTTCTTCTACGGAAGTTGCTTTCTTCTCGTCACCCTTAGACGTCGTGTATCCATTAAAATACTTCATCTTGTCACCAAAACGGAAGTCGGAGGCACGGATGTTGATGCGCTTTTCAAGGATAGACTTGTTGCCAAGCATCTCAACAACGTCCTTGGAGCTAAGCGATTTCTCTAAATCATAGCGATTGCGAGCATAGATGTGTTCAATTTCAAAGACTGTGTCAAGCGTAGGGCGTTCCTGTTTCTCATTCTGCATGCACCACCATACGAGCATTGACTTAGTGATAGGACGACCATTGTAGAAGTTATAGTTGTCAAACTGATTAGCCGTTTGCTGCTGAGGGAATTGGAAATCGGCAAAATCTGCTTCTTTGCCATTAATGAGGTTCACCATCTCAGCATAGACAGGTGTACGCAAAGCATTCACACCAGGATTTGTTATAGCGTATGCCCAAATGAAGGCAATGCTGCGTGTCAGGAAATTGTAGAACTTCTCATCATCCAATTGGTTATTTGCGTCCTTGTTGCAAAGGAAATACACGCTGACGAAGAAAGTCCACATGCTATTTGGCGCATAATTGAGAACGAAGAGCTGGCGTAAGACTCTTTGCGAAAAACGATCGTCCGACATAGAATAAACATCGTTCCAGAAATCGGCAAGCAGTTCCATATTACAGAGAGTCTCATCGCTTTGCAGCAACGCGTAGTTATTCGCTCCGTAAAATGAACGCAAAGCCTCTGTTGTAGAACGCTTGATGCCTTTCTTAGCTCGCTCGTAATACATGTAACGAGAGAAAAGTTCATCCATTGGTGTGCCGCTATTGGAGTGTAGATGCTTCTCGCAAATCTCCTCAAGTTTACGCCAACGCTTGATGAACTCGTCCTTCTTGCCAAGCTTCGAGTAGTACTTGTAGAACTCTGCTTTGAAGATATCTGCATCTGATAGGGCTTTACCCCGATTGTTGAGCGTAGAGAAAATGCGAAGAGCGGTATCTTGTATATCAGCTTCAATTGGGAGAAGTATGCAGTTGTTAAGTATCCTGCTTGGTAAGTAAGGGAAATAAGCAGGGTAATTAGCCACGAATTCGTCAATCTTTACTTGGAAAAAACGAAAATTATCAGCATAGCGACTTTTCATTTTGTCATTAACCACTCCATCTTTGAGTATAGCCAGAAACTCTTCCTTGTCATTATCTGTGGCGACATCAGACTTGATTTTCAACATATTCATGTCAGGTTGGTCAAATTCATCTGTTTTCCATATACATTTGCCAATCATTTCCCTTAACAATTGACTCTGCTTGTCTTTCATCTTCTCAAAACGAGTATAAAAAGCCCTTAATAGAAGCATAATAGTGGTCAGACGCTGCTGACCATCAATTATTTCCATTTGACCATTTTCGTTTTTGAAAGAGACTATAGGACCAAGGTAATACTCTTCTGTATTGCGGTCGAATTTGTCTGCATCCCCTTCTGGAATGGCAAATGCAAACACGTCCTCCCATAGCGTGCTACATTCCTTTTCTGCGTCCCATGCGTATGGACGCTGATAGTCGGGAATAAGAAAGTCTGCTTTATTGTCGCTTAGCAGATTCTTAATTGTTTTTTGATCAACGTTTAACTTTGACATATAAATATGTATTTTTGTATATCTGTTGTTATCATTATTGTGGAAGTACAAACCATTGCTTATTTGGCGTATGTACATTCTCTACCGACACCCCATCCTTGCATTTCGGGATGGAGGGCGTGCTGGATGTAACTTCAGCACTGTGACACATTGAGCCGGTGTCGGTCGGTTGGCTGTTGCCTTCCTCCTTCGCACCTCGGCATAATCCAAGTGAACTTGGCTTCTTCACTCGGTTTGTCGTCGGTTGCCCATTATACAATGAAGCGTCAGTTTTAACGGACTTAAAGTACTTTTCTTCCAATGCTATCATCAGAAATTATTCTTAATTAAAGGGACTTTTCTTAGAAAGAATTGTCATTTTTTGACTACAAAGGTGTAAAAATAATCTCAGACTTTCGTATATAAGGAAGAAAATCTGCAATTTAAAGATGTAAAAAAGGCGTTTTAGCTCAATTTTGGAACAAAACTTGTTGTGCAAACTAATGACTCTAATCATTGACAGATACGGAACGGCAGACCTTGTCGAGCATGGGAAGCCGTGCTTGCCAATCCTGTATGGCACCGAGGCAGGGCCTCAGCACCACATCCCTACCAGACAAGGCTCGTCAGACGTGGTATAGGTGGCAAACGAGAGAATAGGCCATCGCTAAGTTTCTCTGTTGTCCCTCTAAAGTACCTCCGCTGTTCCTCCGTTCCTCCGCAGTGACTCTTCCTCTAATCGTGAATTAGAGAAATAGTAGAGAATGATTAGTGAATGATTAGACAACGATTAGAGATGGATTTGTGCAAGAATAGAGGGGGGATAGAGAAGCGGATGACTCGAAGCAAGTTTTTGGGCTTACCAAGGGGTCGTTAAGCCGTTAGTTAATGAGTTGTCAAGCCGTAAGCTTGTCACTACCTATAGCCGTAAGCTTACGGCTTGACAACTCGTAAGTTATTCACTTGATAACCCTTTAGTGGTTCTTTTAAGAACCTGATAATTAGGGCTTAATAATTGCGCTTAAATACCTGTTTATTTCGTGTACTCACGGATGAAGTAACGAACTAAGAAAGGCCAGTTTTCTTGGATAATCGCCTTGCTACGCTCGTCGCTTACCAAGCTCTTGGCTTGTGCGTCAGCCAGCATTCCCCGCTGCATCATCTCAGCGAGCAGATAGACACTGCAATGTTTCACGATGAAGAAGGAGAGCGCCTGCTTGGTGGCAACCTCTGCGTCGTAGTAGGGGTTGTTTTCATCCTTGATACACTCTACGTCGTTGAAAATGACCTGTACACCCTCTTGAGGAGTGGCGTACACCGCCAGATGGTGACCGGCGAACTCGCGCGGCATCTTGAATTCCTCCGGGGCGATGATGTGGGTCGTCTCGGTCAGGAAGGTCTGCACGTCAGCTCCCTTCTCGAAATACAATAGCAACTTGTCGCCAGCTGCTTGGCGGAATTGCTCATAGTTGTCTGCATTTTCTTTCTTCACCTCTTCGGGGATAACAGCCTTGGAACCCTC
>JAQXZK010000022.1 GCA_029227175.1 Bacteroidales bacterium
CGTCTATAAGAATCTGCTGGACATAGAGCAACTCCTGGTGCAGTATTTCTATGGATTCTTTACTGGCCGACAACCGCAAATCAAGACCTATCTCTATATCTCTTGGGTGCTGTGGGCTTATCTGGTGCATTGTGAGCAGGAGAATAACGTTGACCTTAACGTTGACGATAACCTTAACGTTAACGATGACGTTAACTTGCGGTCTGTTTATGGTCAACTGCGCGGGAAGGATGACATCCAGGTGGTAACCTTCAATTACACCACCTTTGCAGCTCAGGCATCCCCCTCGGCTCTCTATTTCAACGGCACACTCACAGAGTACGTGGATATAGAGAACAAGAACGATCTCCATTTCGATGACATCCATACGCTCGATCTCAGGACCTTCTTCACCGAAAGACTCCCTCAGGAACTGAGTCTCACAGGTGAACGCATAGCCATTCCCGTGCCCTCCTTCATGCCACCCATGAAGTTGAAGACCGTCATCTCAGAACATTATATCAACGTATGGTATCGCACCTCCGAGGCCATCCGTCACGCATCCCGCATCCTCATCCTCGGTCATAGCATCCAAGCCGACGAGCGCTTCTTCAGCGACATGGTTCGCAACAACCGTGATGCAGAGATTATCCTCATCGATCGCGACCTCGATACCGCATGTCACAACCTCTGCAGCACCCTTCAGTTGTCCCCCAACCGCTACACCAGTCTTGTCCTCCATGGATGTCCCGTCCGCAAATACGACAACCGCATCACCGTAGTACAAGCCGACCTATGCACCACAGACCTCACCCCCTGGCTTACAAGTCAAGATTAAGGTCAAGATTAAGGTCAAGTTCAAGGTTAAGGTCAAGTTCAAGGTTAAGGTTCAGGTCAACGTCAAGGTTACCGTTAAAGTTAGGTTAAAATCAAAGTTAAGGTTATCGTTATCGTTAACGTTAAGATTAAATCATGTCAGATACATCATCAGCAAATAAGCGCATAGCGAAGAACACACTTCTTCTGTATGTTAGAATGTTATTTACGATGTCCATATCGTTGTTTACGAGTCGTGTCATTCTGAGCAATCTAGGTGTTGAAGATTTTGGTATTGTTAATGTAGTCGGCGGTGTTGTGTCAATGTTCTCTGTACTATCAGGCTCTATGTCATCCTCTATTAGCCGTTTTATCACATTCGAGTTAGGAGCTGGTGATAAGCACAGACTGAAGACTGTATTCACAACAGGTATAAATATTCAATTAGGCATGTCAGTTTTGATACTTTTAGTGGCTGAACTTGTTGGCGTATGGTTTCTCAATTGTAAGATGAACATCCCAGAAGAACGTTTGTATGCTGCTAATTGGGTATTTCAATTCTCTATATTGTCATTCATTTTAGGTTTGCTTAGTGTACCATATAATGCAGCGATTATTGCACATGAGAAAATGTCGGCATTTGCATATATTAGTATTATTGAAGTGACATTAAAATTGATCATAGTTTATCTCTTGACAATATCGCCTTTTGACCGCCTTATTACATACTCCTTCTTATTTATGATGATTGGAGTATTGATTAGAATTATCTATGGCTATTATTGCAAAAAACATTTTGAAGAATGTACTTACCATTTTGTATATGACAAAGGTATCCTGAAGTCTATGACAAGTCTTGCTGGATGGAATTTTTTAGGTAATGGAGCTTTCTTGTTAAATACTCAAGGGGTAAATATCCTGATGAATATGTATTTTGGCGTTGCAATCAATGCTGCAAGAGGTGTAGCGTCGTCGGTTGATGCAGCCCTGAAACAGTTTGTTAATAACTTTACGACTGCTGTAAATCCTCAAATTACAAAGTCATATGCCAAAGGAGAACTCGACAATATGCACAAACTTGTATGTGTAAGTTCCAAATTTTCTGCATTCCTTATGTTGTTTTTTGCTGTTCCTATTATATTAGAAACTGACACCATCCTACATATTTGGCTTAAAAATCCTCCTGAATATGCATCCGTGTTCTTGAAATGGATCATAATATCCTCTTTTATGGATACCGTATTGGCAAACTCGCTTGTAACTTCAATGTTTGCTACAGGTAACATAAAAAGATACCAAATCATAGTAACTTCCATAGGATGTTTGGTATTCCCTCTATCTTGGATAGCTTTTGAGATAGGACTTGAGCCACAGTTCGGTTATATAATTTATTTTATTATATATACGATTTTACTGTTTGTAAGATTACATTTGTTGAGAGATATGGTCAAACTGCCTCCCATGATGTATATTAGAGATGTACTATATAGATTGTTGCCAACCATGGTTATTAGTTTTGCTTTTCCGTCTGTTCTTATGCTAACCATGGAAGAAGGAATGGTTAGATTTATAACTGTGTCGATAACAAGCGTTGCATTCACATCCTTATCTATTTACTACATTGGTTTTGTAGATAAGGAAAGAAAATATATCATACATAAGATACAAATTCTTACCTCAAAATTCATCAAACAATAATGGGAATAAAAGCAAGGTTGAAAAAATTGGTCTCATTTGTTCTACATGGTGAGCCCAATCCTATTTATGCCAACATATCATACCTGTCACCTAATGATACACTTCGTGGAAAGAAAGTAATCATTACAGGCGGCGGTCGTGGTTTAGGCTTTTCTATAGCTAAGAAGTTTGTTTCGGAAGGAGCCGATGTTTTGATTTCAGGACGAAATACTAAAGTTTTGGAAGAGAGTGCAAAATTGTTAGGTTGCAAGTACCTTCAATTGGATGTTTCAAAACCGTCTGAATTTGATTCTTTCATGAAGAATGCTTATAAACTTCTTGATGGAATGAATGTTCTTGTAAACAATGCTGGTATTTCTTTGCATGAGAATTCATTTTTTGATGTTACTCCAGATACATTTGACGCGCAGTATGATACCAATTTGAAAGGGCCATTCTTTTTAACCCAATCATTTATTCGTCAGATCAGAGAATATGGAACAACAAAGGCTAGTGTCCTTTTTGTCTCCTCAGAGACTGGTGAAACAATGGATTTTCGGCCTTATGGTTTCACAAAGGCGTCTATAAATAGCATGGTTAAGGGACTCGCATATCTGTTTGCTCATGATGGCATTCGAATTAATGCAGTAGCACCTGGAATTACGGCTTCTGATATGACAGGACTGTCTTCTGAAGGTAATATTAGTTATAATGGCAATATATGTGGCAGAGTCTATATGCCTGAAGAAGTGGCTGAGACTGCAGCATTTCTCGTTTCTGATGCTGCCGACTGTTTATCAGGACAAATTATAACATGCAATAATGCCAAGACTATTAATGCAAGATGGAAATAATATTATGGAACAAAAAAGATTCTATACAAACGAACGTAATGTTCAGATAGTAATAGCTCTGCTGAAAGCGCATGGTATCCATAGGGTAATAGCATCGCCAGGAACTACCAACATGACTTTTGTGGTCAGCATCGAGAATGACCCGTGGTTCCATATTTGGTCATCCGTTGACGAACGTAGTGCCTCATATCTTGCTTGCGGAATGGCCGCAGAAACAGGTGAACCTGTGGTAATTAGTTGCACTGGTGCGACTGCATCACGAAACTATATGCCAGGACTGACTGAGGCATATTACCGCAAACTTCCAGTATTGGCCATTACTTCCACCCGTGGAAATTATAAAATAGGTCATTTGATTGACCAGCAGATTGACCGTCGTAACATACCCAACGATATTGCAATCGAGAGTGTGACCATTCCAATGGTAAAAGACTATGAGGACGAAAGATTCTGTGAAATAGAAACCAATAAGGCAATACTAGCATTGAAACTTAATGGAGGAGGACCTGTACATATCAACATGTACACACGATACAGCCATGATTTCAGTGTGAGGGAAATACCTCATGTAAATACCATATACAGACATACAATATATGACAAGGAATGGCCTTCTATCCCACATGATGGCAGAATAGTAGTACGTATTGGTTCACATGCAGACTTTACAGAAGAACAAACAAGTGCTATTGATGAATTTTGTGCTACATACGATGCGGTTGTTTGTTGTGACCATACAAGTGGTTATCGTGGAAAATATGAAGTACATGGACAACTGGTATTTGGCCAACAAATGTGGCAATCTTCTTTACGTAATGCAAACCTATGCATTCATATAGGTGAGGTTTCGGGAGATCAATTTTGCGTAAATGCAAAGCATACTTGGCGAGTAAGTCCTGATGGTGCTCTACGTGATACTTTCGGGAATTTACGTAGAGTTTTCATGATGCTCGAAACTGACTTTTTTAATCATTATAAGAAAAAGGATTGTAATCATACAGAGTATCTTGATAGTCTTAACAAAGAAATTGATGAAATCAAGAACAAGATACCCAACTTACCCTTTAGTAACATTTGGATGGCTCAGCAAAT
>JAQXZK010000023.1 GCA_029227175.1 Bacteroidales bacterium
GAGGATATTGCAGAAAACGATCCGGTGCGCATGGTTGACGCCCTGGTTGAGAGCCTGAATCTTGAAAGTTTCAGAAAACTGTATAAGGAATGCGGCCGCAGCCCTTACCACCCCAAGATGATGCTCAAGGTCATTCTGTATAGTACGTTTAGACACGTCAGGCTTATCTATCTTGTGTTGCACTCATCAACGAGGTCGTTGATAGTGTATTCCCTATATCTGTTCCTGAAGCATTTATTCAGGACTTGGTATCGTAATAGTACTTGCTTGTCAATTGGCATAACTATCTATTCTTTCTAATATTCTATTCTGTATGTTCGGTTTTATGTTAAAACTTAACTTGTTCTGATTCTCATGTTAAAGAAATGAGATTTTTTTAACGTGACATCATCGATGAGTTAAAGTTTAAGGGATTCTTTAACATGAACCGACTCTATGATTTCTGAAGGTTCTGTTGGTTCATGTTTCCCAAACTCGATGAAGAGATTCATCAGACGAGTGTTAATATAGTAGTTTTCCTTACCCATCTTTTCTTTTTGCAGCAACCCCAGTGACACTATCCGGTCCAGATATTTCGAGGCTGTTTGTCGCGATATTTGCATGTTGGCTACAACATGGTCAATCTTTGTATAAGGATGATAGAACAACCCATTGAGAAGTTCATGATTATACTTACTGCCAAAATCTGGCCGTATGATATTTTTGTAATCAGCCATCAAGAGACCAATATTTTTAACCAATGAAATTGTGTCATCTGCTGTTTTCTCAACTCCTTTAAGCATAAAAAGAATCCAAGCTTCCCATTCCATGGCGTTATCGGTATTTTTGTCCCTTATCGCCTGTATTAGACGATAGTATTCACCCTTGTTATGAGTAAGATAACGACTGAGATAGAGAATGGGCAAATCTAGCAAACCTGTAATTACGAGATAAAGAATGTTTATGATTCGACCTGTACGACCATTGCCATCATAAAATGGATGGATGCTCTCAAATTGGTGATGAATTATCGCCATTTTTATTAGAGGATCCAATTGGCTCATTTGCTCATCGTTTATAAATTGCTCCAGATTTGACATGTATTTTACTATAGCCAATCCATCCTGAGGAGGCGTATAAATGACTACACCATCATTTTCGCGCTTCAGTTGTGTCCCTGGTGTAGTGCGAAATCCAGCAGAGTTTTGCTCTAATATCTGCTGGACATGCTTAATATCATTGAGGGTAAGGATTGACTTGTTACGTACCATTCGGAAACCCTCGTTAATGGCTTCACGGTAGAATAATACCTCTTTGGTTGCAGCATTGATAAATTGATGACTAAAGTCAAGCCCTGCACGGTACAAGTCATCTTGCGTAGTCACGATATTTTCAACAGCTGAGCTATCTTTGGCTTCTTGTAAGGTCAGACTACTGATTAGAATGCGCTCATTAGGTATAGTTTGAGCTACGCCCTTCAACTCTGCCAACTTGCGATTTGCCCTGTTCAGCTGTTTAAGAACTTCCTTAGTTTCCAAGTCATAAGGCAGTGGCAAATTTGGAATTTTATATTTATTTTGTTCCTGCATTTGTTTATTCATTGTTGCTGTGTCAGTCTTATCAATATAGGCTAATAACAGAGTTTGCCTTTTCAATAAAAGACTTATACTCTCGTACTATCAATTCTTTTATGTCAACTTCCAATAAATCTGCAATCCTTAATAGGCTTGCAACATCTGGCTGAGAGGAGTTCGTACACCATTTAGAAACGGTGGAGGGTTTGACCCCCATTTGCTCCGCAAGCCATTTGTTGGTGCGCTTCTTCTCTACCAATACAACTTTAATACGATTTATATCTTCCATGTCATTCGGTTTTATGGTACATAGGTAGTGAAAATAAATCATTTTTTGCGAAAGAAATTCGTCTTAACTAGCATTAGCTCCTTCATTTTTATGCTTTTTTATGAGTCTTGCTATGTTAGAATATAATTCATGCCGATTGAATTGGCATAAATGTAGGTCTGTGTAATTGTGCCGTTTCAAATGGCACAATTTGTTGGGCGAAACCACCGCTCTCTGGCTTTTCCACCTTCTCCCGTGACCTTTTGAAATTACATGAAATGATTAGTGATTGAGCAATATTTCAATTACCAAGCAAATACACCAATGACACCCTTAATCTGGAGGCTGATGGGTGTGCCGGATAGGCAACAAAAAAAGAGAGCTACATTTCTGTAACTCTCTTTTTGTCTGGTGATCCGCTTGGGGCTCGAACCCAAGACCCCAACATTAAAAGTGTTGTGCTCTACCTGCTGAGCTAGCGAATCAAACCTATGTGCTTCTGTAAAAGCGGTGCAAAGATACGATGATTTATTTAAAATACAATACTTTTGCCGATTTTTTTGCGAAATTAGTGTGTCTAATCTCTTTTCTTCAGAATAAATCTTTTGTAATAGGAAATGCCCAGTGTTGTGGCGGGTAATGCGATAATGAGTCCCACCATTCCCATGAGTGACCCCCATACGGAGAGAGATAGGAGGATGATGGCAGGATTGAGTCCTGTAATCTTGCCCATGACACGTGGGACGATGTAAGCATCCTGGATGAGTTGCACAATGGCGAAGACGGCCAGTGCGGAGAACAGGATGAGCCAGAAGTTTCCTCCTGTGTCTACGGCTTTGAGAATGGCCAGTAGGAGTGTGGGGACGAAACCGATGATTTGGAGGTAGGGGACGAGGTTCAGCAGTCCAATGAACAGACCGAGTCCGATGGCCAACGGAAAGTCTATGATGAGGAAGCCTATGCTGAAAAGTATGCCTACGCAGAGGGCCACAAGGGCTTGCCCACGAAAGTAGCGGCTCATTCCATCGATTACATCGTTGGTGACGGAGGAGATGGGAGCACGATAGCGTTCGGGTACAAATTTTATCCAGCCCTCGGAGATGCTTTCATAGTCGAGCAGGATGAAGACAAGGTAGAGCAAGACGATGAAGGCTGTGAAGAGACTAAAGAGGAGGTTGACTGACTCGGATACAAAAGCCCAAATCTTGGGAATTGTTGTCTTGATGGCTTCCATGACGCCGGCTCGACTGAGTATCTCGGCGATACCCTGCTGGTCCATTGTGTCGCGCAGGTACTCGGTGATGATGGTCGGGATGTTGCTGTTTGCGCTCTCTCCGTTGAAGTAGGCGATGAGGAGTTTGCTGAACCGTGCAAACTCGTCAAAGAGAGGTGGGATGATGAAAAGGAAGCACAAGGCTCCGATAAGGAGTATGAGCAGGAAGGTGGCAAGAATGGCCGGAAGTCGGTATTTGATGCGTAATTTGTATTGGAAGAAATGCACGATGGGGTATAGCAGATAGGCCAGCAGCCATGCGATGAAGAAAGGCAGCAGTACGCTACTGAGTCTCTTGATTAAGGCCAGTATACCGATGATGATTCCGCCAATGATGATGCCTCTGATGAAACTGTCGAAGGTGATTTTCTTGTCTGTTATCATGCGCTTATGATTCAGGTAGGTTCGTTTGTAGAGTCGGCACTCAGGGCTTTGTTGAAGCACTCGCGACAGAGGGGCTCGTACTCGGTTGTCTCTCCGAGCAGTACGGTCTTGTTATTCTTGACAAGCCGGTGAGAATAGGCTGCCAAATTGCCGCATTTCACGCAGATAGCGTGTACCTTAATCACTTCATCGGCAATGGCAAGGAGGGAGGGCATAGGTCCGAAGGGACGCCCCAGGTAGTCCATGTCCAGTCCGGCTACAATGACACGCACTCCGTTGTTGGCCAGCTCGTTGCATACGTCTGGAAGGCCTTGGTCGAAGAATTGCGCTTCGTCAATACCTACGACGTCAATGTCGGATGAAAGAAGGAGCATGCTTGCCGAGGATTCGATGGGTGTGGAGGCGATGTGGTGCATGTCATGGCTCACTACATCTTCGTCGGAATATCGTACGTCAATGGCCGGTTTGAAGATTTCGACCTTCTGTCGGGCGAACTGGGCGCGTTTCATGCGACGGATGAGTTCTTCGGTCTTGCCGGAAAACATGGAGCCGCAGATGACTTCTATGCGCCCCCGACGTCGCGTCTCGTGGATGTGGTCTTCGGAATATAAAAGCATGGTCGTGATTCGTTTTGAGGACAAAGTTATCCAAAAATGTTCAAATAACTCTTTCATCCGTTTCTTTTTCTGATTTAATTTATACATTTGCGGTAGTCAAAAAAGCAAGTAACAGCATGAGCAGACTTTATGTGGTTCCTACTCCGGTGGGCAATATGGAAGATATGACAATGAGAGCCATTAGGGTGCTGAAAGAGGCGGACCTGATTCTGGCTGAAGACACGCGGACATCGGGCAACCTGCTCAAGCATTTTGACATCAAGAATGCGATGTTGAGCCATCATAAATTCAATGAGCATCAGACGGTTGCCGGTGTGGTGGAACGCATATTGGGTGGCCAAACTGTGGCTTTGATTAGCGATGCTGGTACGCCGGCCATCTCCGACCCAGGTTTTCTGTTGGTGCGTGAGTGTGTGAAGGCCGGTGTGGAGGTGCAGTGTTTGCCTGGCCCTACGGCATTTGTGCCTGCGTTGGTCGATTCAGGATTGCCCAATGAGAAATTCTGTTTCGAAGGATTCCTGCCCCCCAAGAAAGGTAGGCAGTCTCGGTTGAAGGAACTGGCAGCAGAGAAGCGTACGATGGTGTTTTATGAGTCTCCCTACCGGTTGGTAAAGACTCTGACACAGTTTGTTGAGTTTTTGGGTGTGGAACGTCGTGCGTCAGTAACGAGGGAGATTTCGAAGATGCATGAGGAGACGGTACGTGGCACGTTAGAGGAACTTGTTGCTCACTTCACGGAAACAGAGCCTCGGGGCGAAATCGTGATTTGTGTTGCCGGTGCGGAATGAGTGAAAGATGATAAACAAATATATGAAGTGGTATGAAAAAGATTGTTTGGATTGCATTAGTTGCAACGTGTTTAGTAGCATGTATGAATCGTGCTTCGGATGGAAGTCTGAAGAGCGAGAATGATTCTCTGCGTATGGAGTTGGTACAACGTGGGGCAGAACTGGATGAGATGATGGGGGTGTTTAACCAGATTTCGGAAGGCTTCCGTCAAATCAATGAGGCCGAGGGTCGGGTAGATTTGCAACGTGGTGTTATTGGGGAAGGCTCACTGACTGCACAGGAACAGATTGCTCGAGATGTGGAGTTTATCTCTAACCAGATGGCAGAAAACAGAGAGCAGATTGCCAAACTGCAGCAACAGTTGAAGAACAGCAAAAACAATTCTGTGCAGTTGAAGAAAGCGATTGAGGCATTGAGTGCGGAACTTGATGCCAAAGCCTTGCAGATAAAGGCTCTGCAGGATGAACTGGCTGCTAAGAATATCAAGATTGAGCAGTTGGATAGTGCAGTGACCATGCTTTCGAGCAATAATGCCTTGCTGACTGCCCAAAACGCTCAGAAACAGAAAACAGTAGTAGAGCAGGATGCTGCTATACATACAGCATGGTTTGTGTTTGGCACGAAGAGGGAGTTGCGCGAGAATAAGATTCTGACCAGTGGTGAGGTCCTGAAGAGTGACTTCAATAAGGAGTATTTTACGCAAATTGATATTCGGACAACCACAGAGGTGAAGCTCTTCTCTAAGTCGGCTTCTGTGCTGACTTCGCATCCGGCCGGAAGTTACGAACTGGTGAAGGATAACAAGGGTGAACTGACGTTTAGGATTACAGATACGTCGAAGTTCTGGAGCATCTCAAAGTATCTGGTTATTCAGGTTAGATAAAAAAAGTCCGGTTTTTTTTGGAAAGAAAAAAAAAATAGCCTAACTTTGCACCCGCAATCAAATGATGGCGGGATAGCTCAGCTGGTTAGAGCGCATGATTCATAATCATGAGGTCCCCGGTTCAATCCCGGGTCCCGCTACAAAGAAAAAAAGAGACAGTCGAGTGTTTTGCTTGGCTGTTTTTTTGTTTGTATGTGTGAAATGTCGGACGAGCGAGAGGGCGTGGGGAGAAAAAAAGAGCCTTCGTAGTGAAGGCTCTGAGTTGGAGTACTAGGATTCGAACCTAGAATGACAGGACCAGAATCTGTAGTGTTACCATTACACCATACTCCAAACAATCTGTGATATGCTTATGAAGTAATAGTTTTTCTTCTGTTTGCGATTGCAAAGGTACGAAGTTTTTTGTTATTGCAAATAAAAAATGAGTATTTTTTTCTTGTTCTTGCATAAAAAAGCTCAAAATGAAGTCACTTTTCCCTTGTTTCTCCATAAGAATAGAAGAAATAGGTTTATCTTTGCATAAAATAGGCAGTGTGCGACACGATGTTTAGGCAAGGTTGTAGATTCTGCCGGTTATAAGGTGTGCCCTCTTTGTGAGAGTATAAAAATGGAAAAAATCATAGGATAAAGAAAAGAAATAGAATTTATGAGTAAAAGGAAAGAACTCATTGAAAGTATTGTTGAAGGAATTCAGGAAAAGAAGGGACGCGATATTGTCGTTGCCGACCTTACGGAAATATACGATACAATCTGCAAATATATGGTTATCTGTCAAGGTAATACTCCCACGCAGATAGCTGCTATTGTTGAATCGGTCGGTGATAAGGCCCGCATCCTGTGTGGGGAGAAGCCGGCCTCTGTTGACGGATTGCGAAACGCGCAGTGGGTCGCGATGGACTATGGAGACGTGCTGGTGCATGTGTTCCTGCCAGAGAATCGCACATTTTACAATTTAGAACATTTGTGGGCCGATGCGCAATTGAGAGAAATTCCTAACTTGGATTAACATAAATAGTAATACCTTTTATATAAATAATGAGTACGCAAAGACCACCTTTCCAGGAGCCTCACCAACCACGCAAGCAGCCGGGCGGAAGGATGAACCGTCCTCGGTTCAACCTCAGTTGGGTGTATATCCTAATATCTGTGATGTTGATAGGGTTGTATTTTACCAGCGATTCGGTTACAGATGGTAAGAAAATATCATATGACGAATTCCAGCAATACGTCAAGGAAGGCTATATAGAAAAGGTAATAGGATATGATGACAACGAGGTGGAGGCTTTCGTTAAGAAAGAGTACATCAAAAATGTCTTTACGGAGGACAAGGGAAGAGTGAGCCGTTCGCCTATGGTAACTACGGAGGCCCCTTCTGTGGAACGTTTAGACGAATTTCTCGAATCAGTCGGGCATGACGTGAAGAAGGTTTATGAACACAAGAGGAACTATTTCTCTCTATTCGTCTGGCAGTTTCTACCGTTTATCCTGCTCATTGGATACTTTATCTTCATGTCTGGCCGTATGGGTGGCGGAGGTGTCGGTGGCGGTATCTTCAATGTAGCAAAGTCAAAAGCCCAGTTGTTTGACAAAGATGGTAAGGACGGCTCAAAGGTAACGTTCAAGGACGTGGCTGGGTTGGCGGAAGCCAAGCAGGAGGTTGAGGAAATCGTTGAGTTCCTGAAGGCTCCGCAGAAGTATACGGAGATTGGTGGAAAGATTCCTAAGGGCGCATTGCTCGTTGGTCCTCCAGGAACCGGTAAGACTCTCCTGGCAAAGGCTGTAGCTGGCGAAGCTGGCGTACCATTCTTCTCCATGAGCGGTTCAGACTTCGTAGAGATGTTCGTCGGCGTGGGT
>JAQXZK010000024.1 GCA_029227175.1 Bacteroidales bacterium
GTGACGAATTTGACAGATATGCAATTATTCATTCTTGGGGAAGCGCAACGGAGCTATTTACATTTGATGAGATGTGTGACATAGTCTTACCCCTTCCTCCCATTGAGGTCCAGCGTGAATTAGTTGACACCTACAACGGTTTGAAAACGCTTGCCGAGCAGAACGAGGCTCTGATACCACATCTATCTGCAGCTTGCCAAGCCTATATCGTGGACTGTCGAGCCAAATATCCATCAGTTTCTCTCGGTAAATATATTGAGGTTTACGATTGTAAAAATATGGACGGAAAACCTTATCCCTTTTATGGCATCAACAAGGATAAAACCTTTATGCCGACAGTAGCCGATACCAATAAGTTAGACAATACCAAATATAAGGTTGTCAAAAAAGGTGTTTTTGTTTTCAATGGTATGCACGTTGGACGAGATGTTTCTATTTGCATAGCAGTTTATGACAAGGAGAATCCGATTGTCGTATCTCCTGCATATACAACGTTTATGGTAAAAGATGAATCTGTTCTTTTACCAGTGTTCCTTTTTCTACAATTAAGTCGCATTGAAGTTGGCAGATATGGATGGTTTCTTTGTGATGGAAGTGTACGAGGAGGTCTTGATTGGAAAAGATTTTGCGACATTGAAATCCCCCTTCCACCTATTGACGTACAGCAAGCAATCGTTGACGTTTACCACTGCATGGAACGTGCCAAACAAATAGCTTCACAAGCACGTGAGAAACTCAAAACACTTTGCCCCGCATTAGTGCAGCGGGCTGCTCATTCTTAATAATTGAATATTATGAAAGGAAAGTTCTACGAAAGCGAATATGAAGAAGCCCTGATTGACTTGCTACAAGCCGAGGGTTGGCAATATACGCATGGCGGAAATATCCATCGTGGGCTACGTGAGCCGTTACTCATCGAAGATCCCAAAGTCAACGATTTGTACATCTATCTGCAAAATCGTTATCCCGACCTCATGGATAGTGATGTCAATGAAGTTGTCAACCATCTACGCCACGTACCCGGGCAAACTCACTTTGACCGTCTGTGCAACACCTTTCAGCTTGTCAGAGACGGTTATCGTTATACCCGTCACGGTGACGGTGTGAACTTCGACATTCGCTTCATAGACTTTGAAAATACCAGCCATAACATTTTCCGTGTGGTCAATCAGTTTGAGGTTGCCTACGGCATGAAAAATGATGTGCGCATCCCCGATGTATTGCTCTTTGTCAATGGCATACCGCTCTGCATCTTCGAGTTAAAGAACCCGACCAAGCTCGATGCAGACATAGCACAGGCTTATGAACAGATACACACCCGGTATATGCGTGACATTCCCCATCTGTTGCGCTATTGCCCATTGTCGTGTATCAGTGATGCCTCCGACAACAACACACGGCTCGGCACTACCTACACACCCTATGAACACTACTATGCGTGGAAAAAGGTCAACAACGAAGACCCATCGGCCCAAAAAGGTATAAACCAAGTACGTACCATTGTCAAAGGCGTGTATGAACCATCCAGGTTCTTGGAGATTCTGCGGGACTATGTTTATTTCCCTGATGAAAAGAGTGGCAGAGAGGAAGAAATCGTGTGTCGCTATCCTCAGTTTTTTGCCACCCGGATGATGCGTGACAGCATACGCTGTGCTTTTGACGAACATACCTCAAAAGGTGGTACCTACTTTGGAGCCACAGGTTGCGGAAAAACATATACCATGATGTTCCTTGCCCGGCAGCTTGCCCTTCGCTGCAAGGAACTCGGATCACCAACGGTCATCATGATTGTGGATCGTGACGACTTGCAGACACAGGCAGGAAAACTATTCTTGCGCTCGCAAGACTTTTTGCAACTTGGTACAGTCAAGGTCATTGCCGACCGTGAAGAACTTAAAACCGAGCTCTCGCTTCGTGACAGCGGTGGTTTCTTTATCTGTACCATCCAAAAATTCTGTGAGACGATCGGAGAGTTGAACACTCGTCGTAATATCATTTGTTTCTCCGACGAAGCTCATCGCACTCAAATCCGACTTAGCCGTAAAATCAAAGTCGTTGATCTTAAGGATATCAAGGCAGAGAAGGTAGTAACCTCCGGGGGCTCTGTTGCTGTGAAAATGATTGACGAGAGCAAAATCGGTGCTTTTGTAACCAAACCCTACGCCGAACAACTCCGCACGGCATTTCCCAATGCCACATTCGTCGGCTTTACAGGTACCCCTATCGCTGAAACCATTCAAGTGTTTGGCGAAATAGTTGATCGCTACACGATGCAGCAAGCTGTGGACGATGATATTACCAAAGACATTAAATACATTCCACGTATTGCGAAAGTAACACTTGACTCCGAAAAAGTGAAGGAGATAGAGGATTATTATGCGAAATGCGCAGAGGAGGGAGCCACAGAATCTGACATAGCTGCGAGCAAAAAGGCGATGAGTGCTATGGAGCAGATTTTGGGCGATGATGAACGACTTGAACGCCTTGCAGCCGACATCATAGCACACTACACAGTCTCTTGTGAGAATAAGCCCGGTGTGGTGCAAAAGGCCATGGTGGTATGTAGCAAGCGAGAAATAGGCTATACATTATTACAGAAATTCCACAAACTCCGTCCAGATTGGTTTGAGGAACGTAAAGCACCAGAGGATTATGAGGTACCTGAAAAGGAGCTGAAAGAACTGGTGCCTATGCCAACTATTGCCATGGTGGCCACCCGTGGAAAAAACGATAGCAAAGACATGTACGACTATCTTGGCGACAAGAAGCGCATCAAGACACTTGACAATGCTTTCAAACAGGATTACTCAAACTTTCGCATTGTTATTGTTGTGGATATGTGGATTACCGGATTCGATGTGCCT
>JAQXZK010000025.1 GCA_029227175.1 Bacteroidales bacterium
TGACACTA
Organism: Bacteroidales bacterium; assembly: GCA_029227175.1. Taxonomy (GTDB): domain Bacteria; phylum Bacteroidota; class Bacteroidia; order Bacteroidales; family Bacteroidaceae; genus Bacteroides. The sequence goes on from JAQXZK010000025.1 coordinate 9, forward strand.
ACAGTAATCCTACCTTTGAAATGGCAATACCAAAAATCACCGACGATATGGATGCCGACGAGATAAGGGAAGCCGTTGCTGAATTCAATGACGAGATGAGGGCGAAGGAAATGCAAGGCTTGGCAATGAAGGACAAGATACCTGCATCTTTCGTCCGTCCGTTTGAATCGAAGAACCACAAGAGCGAGCATATAGTATTCGTCTATATGAACGGAAGGCAGAAGATGATAGTCTTCAATGGCAACCCTCGACCTGCACAGGCTCTTAACGGAGAACTTAGACCTACAAGCGATGGTTTCTTCGGAAAACTCATGAGAATAATGGCAGCCACGTTCACTTCTTATAACCCGACATTCGTTGTTACAAACCTTTCGCGCGATACCTTGTTTGCCAATAACAATATTGCCATAAAGGAATCGTTTGGTTATTGGAGCAGGTTTACAAAGAACCAAATAAAGTTGATTGGCGGCTTGGGCCCGAATGTGTTTAGGAGAGATAATCAGTATAACAGGTTATGGAGCGACTACAACAAAGGTTTGGAGCCGACAACGGAACTTGGCGTATATTTCAACGAGTTCATGAAGAACGGCGGCAAGACAGGTTTTGTTAATCAGATGAAGATTGATGAACTTGAAAGAATGATTTATGACGGAAGAAAGAAATCATTTGCCAAAAATGTAATTGATTGGCTCTTTGGACTGATACAGGCTATGAACGAAAGGATAGAAAACGTAAACCGCTTCTCCGCTTATGTCACTTCAAGGCAGTCGGGTCGTTCTGTAATGAGAAGTATAAACGACGCAAAGGAGGTTTCCGTAAACTTTAACAGGAAGGGAGCAGGAAAGAGTACTGCAAATGGCGAGAATCCAGACAAGGCAGCAGTGCGGGCAGGAAAAATGGGCGGTTTTTCCCGTTCAAACTATCTGTTCTTTAATGCTGGAATGCAAAGTTTCTATACTCTTGCAAGGAATACAAAAAACCATCCGTTTAAAACAGCGGGTATGGCAATGGGTATTCCTTTCATTCTTGGTAGTTTTGTTGTGCCAATGGTAAACAAAATCATCGGCGCTATTGTCGGTGATGATGGTGATGAGGAATACGCAAACATTCCCGAATGGACAAGAAGAAATAACATCTGTATCTATTTGGGCGGTGGTAAATGGTTGAAAATTTCATTGCCAAACGAGCTTCGTGCCTTCTATGGACTTGGAGACATAGCGGCTGGATATATATTAGATGAGAGGCTTAAATCGACAAGCCCTCTTCCTATAGATATAATAAGCCAGTTGTCTCAGATTCTTCCCTTGGACTTCATGGGTGAGGGTGGCAACGTTTGGGCTGCTTTCGCTCCTGATGCAACCAAACCTGTTGTTCAGATAATGACCAACACGGATTGGACAGGAAAGCCCATACAGAAAGCAACTACACCTTTCAATCAGTATGATCCGGAATATACAAAGGCTTTCAAAAACGAGTTTGAGCCATTTGTTAAGTTGTCAAAGGCTATCAACAATCTTACAGGCGGAACAGACGTAACAAAGGGTTGGTTTGATGGTTGGTGGAATAGTCCTGCTTATTGGAATCATCTCATAGGTGGTTATGGTGGTGGATTCATACAAGACATAATGAGAGCAGCAAAGTTCGGAGAGCGTGTCTCTACATGGGATTGGGAAGATTTTTCCTCAAAAGAAGTACCTATCTTTAAAGCATTGTTCGAGACACCCACTGAAAGGACTCAGTATTACAGGGTAATGAACAAGTTCCAGATGTATAGAGGCGAGGCTGCAAAGACAAAGAACGACCTAAACAAATGGAAGAAGAGTGATGATCCATTGTTGAGGGCAAGATATGTGCATGACACCTACGAGGCTACAAAGCCAAATGAGGTTAGACGCATGGAGCTTGTTGACAAGTATCTCAAAAAAGAGAAGCGTTTAAACAAGTTGATAGAACGAAAGGAAACTCCCGAAATCGTAAAGAAAGCGAAGAAGGAAGAACTTACAAGAATGAAGATTGATTTGGTTAATGAACTTGATATGTTGGACTAAAAAAAATAACAGGGGGCTAAGAGCAGCTCCCTGTTGTTTCGCTTAAGGAATATGTCGTTGATGGAGGTTCTTTTATGTAGATAAGGTTTCTCAAATCCGCCAATAATCTTGTGGATTCGGCATTGTACTTTTCTGCATATTGTGGACTTGCCGAGTTGGAAAGGTATTGGTCGAGGACATGATTGAGAACGAAAGAGATTGCTGTATTGGTGATGAGTTCCTTGTCTGATCCTTCCTTTGTTCCTTGGGGTTTTGTGTCTTTTGGCTCCCAAAGGTCTGAGGATTCCATCACATAGTTTCTGTCACGTCCACCTTCTATTATTATAACATGCTGACCAACTGCTATTGGGGTAGAGTGACGCACACGTTCGGGACAAAAAGCGCATATTCTTGACACTGCTTCCTGAACGTATGTGTCAATAATTTCGGTTTCGTTGGACTGCAACATGAAATGATTGAAGTCCGTGTTTCCGTTGTCGTCCGTTGCTCTCTTGGCTAATGCGCCGAGATGTCTTTGGGCAAGGTCGAAAATCTCTGCTGATTTAATTATGAATGTTATCATGGCATTTATGTTTTATGGGAATGGGTGATACGATTTCCTTATACTTCCCGGCTTGTAGGCGGTAATGAGACGTTTGATGTCATTGTATGCCTTTTCGAGAAGTGAAAGTTTTGATTGTGTAACAGGGTCTTTCTCAGTCGTGGAGAGAAGAAGATACTCGTACATCAGACCATTTGCTATATAGTCGTGAATAGCTTGTGTTAGCATGGATAGCATATTATCGTTCCACCAGTCACCAATAGATAGTTCGATGTCTATCTCGTTGTTTTGGGAGGCAACGGCACTGTCGGCTGACTGCTTTGGTTCAACGACGGATTTGCCCATTCTTGCTTTTGCGAGGGAAACGTATTTGTCTATCCATCGGTTTACCATTGGCTGAAACTTGTCTGTGTCTTCGAGAGTATTGTCTTGGTTGTTTGTCTCATTTCTTCTTGAACGTGTCATGATGTTCAGAGAAAACTCGAAGTCAGAGACAAGCTGGTTGCGGAAGATAAAGATATGAAAAGTCTTTTCTGGTGGTCGGCAGCATGAGTGCGGGAAATACTTTGCGTATCTCTCCACGGCTTCAAGCTGAGGGTCGTTAGGGTCGTGATATATTTTCTCCATATTTATGATGATTTAAAATGGTTTTTCTTCTTTTTTCTCTATAGGCGGAAGTCCGAGTTGTCGCAGGTCTTCACTTATTGAGGGGTGTGCGTAGAGCTTTTCTGGCTCTTCCTCTATGGGTTCCACGTATTCAAAATCTCCATCGTTTATTTCGGCAAGTTTTGCAGCGGAGCCAAGTTTTGACAATTCGGTTAGGTCAATATCAAGTGAGTGCTTGACATTAACTTCGTTTTCGTTTGGTGTCGTAAGTTTGGCTATATCGAGCATGGCACGTATAAATGCCTTCGGGTCTATTTCCCTTATGATGTCAAGGGTTTCCTGTATCTTGTTTTTGTTTTTGTTAAAGACTTCGACAAGAAAATCCTTTGGCAGGTTATTTCCTTTTGTCGATGTGGAGATACCTGTCTTTTCCTTTATCAGCTCGACTCGCTTTTTCTTGCTCATTTTTATTACTTTCTCATTGTCATCCAGCATGATTATTCCTTTCTGTTTTTCATCATTCTTTCTTTGTCCTCCTTCTTTGCTATTGGGAAAATCTTCATAAGCGCATAAGGTTGGATAAAGAATGAAGGCGCAGGTTGACAAACAACGAACTGCATGATATAATGAAGGGATTTCCCTGCAAACTCTCTTTTATCAATCATCTGTAGGGTCTTTTGATAAAGTGAGTAGTACATCGACTGGCGCAGTGGTTTCATTGCGTTTACTTCGGAGAAATCTCCTTTTATCATCTTGACAACTTTTTGGAAAGCCTGCTTACGTGAGACGTAATATCTTGGAGCTGGAGATTTGACAGTATGCTCCCAAGCCTGTTTCTGTGTTAGGCAGATTGGAGCAACCTTTCTGTATGCTTCAAGCAAATCGGCTCTTTGTTGAACTGAAATATCAAAGTTTCGTTTTGTCATTGTATGCTATTATTAAGTAATGCAAAGATAACGCATAAGGCTTGTATTGGAGAGTGTTATATTATAATATTTATTATTTATTAACGTAAAACACGGAAAGATGAAAAATTAATGGGAATAACTTTGCAGCAGGATAACAACTTAGAATGAAATGACAGGAATAATAGAAACATTACTTACGGTAATTACGGCGCTTGGAGGGTTTGAGGCGATAAAATATTTCCTTAATAGGAAGACAAACAAGCGAAAGGCTGAGGCTGAGGCTGACAGTGCGGAGTTTAATGCTTTAAGGGAGTATAATGAGTTTCTTCAAAGGCAGCTCTCAGACAAGGAAGAACGGTTTACAAACCAAACTGACAGACTGAGGACGATACAAGACGAATACTTTGACCTCATGAAGAAAAACGCACAGACGGAGCTTGAATTACAAAAGTTCAGATGTATAAGGGCGAAGTGTCCGAACCGTGAGCCACAGAACGGATATTAAAACTAAAGATTATGAAAGCATCAGATAAACTATTAGAAAAGGTAATAGAATTTGAAGGTTGCAAACTGGAGTCCTACAAGTGTCCTGCTGGTGTTTGGACTATAGGAGTAGGTCATACAAAGGGCGTTAAAGAAGGACAGAAGATAACAGAGGCGCAGGCGTTGCAGTTGCTGAAAGGAGACTTGCTGCCTTGTGAGGAATGTGTCAACGACCTAAATGTTGCGAAGACACAGGGGCAGTTTGATGCTCTTGTTGACTTTGTGTTTAACTTGGGTTGTGCTGC
>JAQXZK010000026.1 GCA_029227175.1 Bacteroidales bacterium
GTAGGAGGTGATCCATGTTTTGCTTTTTATAAAGGCTATGGACAAGAACTTGAAATTTGGAAATACACACCGATAACAACAGGCATAAATAATATATTAGATGAAGATATACTTCGTTATCAATCTTCTAATAAATCTGTCTGCATAAATACAAGTACACCTGGTGAATGTGTTATAACAGATTGGTCGGGTAAATTATTGATACGTCAATATATACCACAAGGAAATCATTCTATAGACTTATCAAAATATACCTCTTTGGGCGTAATTGTAGTATTTCAATCTGAAGGAACTCAAAAAACATTGAAAATAGTATTATGATTGATTTTTAACTCTTAAGAAGCTGTTTTGATTTCATTCGATAAATTAGCTAAGCATGATTAGAATGAAGGCAATTTGTACCATGGCTTCTGCGGTCTCTGCAAGGAATTCATAATCGATACTCAGCCTTCTGAAGTTCTCCAACCATGAGAAAGGACGTTCCACAATCCAGTGTCTAGGCATTGAAACTTGGACGGACATTCTTCCGGTCTGAGTACTACCTTCTCTTTTTGACCCAATCTGCCAGTTCCCACGATACCTCCATCAGCCAGAATTTCACCAAACGTGGGAACTTACAAGACAGCTTCTCAATGACTCGTGGTAACTGTCATGTAGGTTAGCTTCAAACTTCTATTTACAGAAGTATAATAATAGCCAGCCAAGGAGTGAAGTCAGAGAGTGAAGCATACGCCACCGGAAACCAGTCTTATTGATATAAAGGATAGCATTCTTTACGTCCTAAGCGATTGTTTACGCTTTCTTTCTTGCTGGGTTATTATCTATTTTATAACTCGCCACTGTTTTGTAGGCAGGTCGGTTGGATACTGTGTCGTTTATCCAACTGACCTGCTGATTTGAATGTTGGAAGTTCACTATAACATTTTCCTTCGATTAGTTCAAAACAGGTTCTTATACTATCAATATAAAAAGTGGATGAGTTCGTAAAAGAGTTCGTAAAAAATGACTCTACAAACTGATTTCTCAGAATCCTCGTATAAATGCTGTCAAATAGCAGAATCAATTGGTGTGTCTTCACGTCAAGTATAAAAATGCATGAAACGATTACAGAATAGTAATAAGATTGCCCGTATTGGTACGTAAATCTAAAGAGTGGAAAATAATTGCAGATAAGCATGTTTCTTTTTTTCTTCACTACTATCCCATAATAGTGGATAAAAAGTTATAGATTAACGTCCAACTTGTTGTTGCTGTTCTGCATTGTAACGATACTGACATTTATACAATTGTAAATCTATATACTACAATCCTCAAAAAAAACACCGTCCCCCACTACATCGAATATTCTCGGATTGTGGAAATGAGATGATTTGATTTGTTGTATAAAAGACAAACGAACCCATCGGCTGCATGGGCTACTTTACCCAAGCCACAAGCAATATTCCCATTGACAAGCAGGATTGTGAAGTGGGCTACTGGGTAGGCAAACCCTATTGGAACCAAGGCATCTGCACAGAAGCCTTACAACTGATGCTGGACTACTGCATGAATGTCAAACACTTCGAACAAATCTGGTCAGACTACTTCGTCGGTAACCCAGCCTCTGGCCGTGTCCTGGAGAAGTGTGGTTTCCAAGACACCGGGAATCTGCACCGATGCTGTCATCTGGTGGGTGGCGACAAAGAGATGGTGAAGATCATGCGTTTTGGCAAAGAGGGTTAGCCTTGGTTTGACACCGACGGATTTCGACTCTACCGATTATTCAAACAAATCGTCTGCCAAGACTTCGTTATCTACCACGCTGCTAAGCTGACCATTGGCAATGCCGTAAGTCGTGACAAAGGTAGAAACAAGGGCTTTCCGTGTCTTGGTTTTCTCTTTGAACAACTGGATGCGTTGACGGACTTTCTGCTCATAGTCAGCTGATATGACATAGGTTCCGATGCTGAATTTCATCTCACACAGGTTGACCGTATGGTCAGCGCGGTCGATCACCAAGTCAATTTGCGCACCTCTTTCCTGTTCCAAATCTTTTTTGGCAGGTACGTATCGCCATGAAGAGGCACTGGTAGCTATACCCGATATGCCTAACTTACGCCGAATCTGAGGAAGATGGATCAAGCAGACCAGCTCAAAAGCAGTTCCTTGCCACGCTTCCACGGAACGGGAATTGTAGTTGTGGAGCCACCACTCTTCATCTTTTGTATCCGCTGAAGCAATGAATTTCAAATAAAACAGGGTATAGAAATCGACCAACCGATAGATCGTGCCCTTCGATTTATTGCCAAACTGTGCGTAAGAAAGGGCAAAATCGCAGCGTTCCAGATTCTTCAACACCGTCGTCAGACGTACACCATCGATACCGGAAGCCTGCTGTATCTGTCCGTATGTCATTCCTTCCTTATGCGCATACAATAAGTTAACCACCTCTAAATATTTGCCTGCATTATTGAAGATAGCGGTGTAGAGTTCCTGAAACTCGGTTGCCATTTCGCTATTCTTGCGGAAGAACAAATAATTAATATTGTTGACCAACGTCTTGTTGGCATCCAAAAGGCTCAAATAGAATGGGATACCACCCATGGCCATGTAGAGTTGCAGAATCTGGTATCTGTTCCAATGGATCCCTTTACTCACAAGATACTCTTCGGTTTCCTTCAGCGTAAAGGGACGCACATAGATGTTGTTCGTGATACGGGCATGTAGGCCTCCCGGATTCTCTACCAGTTTATCCATCATCCAAGAGGAAGCCGAACCACTTGCGATGAATACAATATCCTGCCGCCTGGCACCCCACGCATTCCAGAATCCTTCCAATGCCTCCACGAACTCTGATTGCGGTGTGTCTATCCAAGGCATCTCATCGATGAAGACCACCTTCTTACGATCCTCTTCAATCGACTCCAAATACTCCTCCAAGGCATCAAAAGCCTCTGTCCAGTCTTTCAGTTTAGGCTGTTTGTCCATACCAGCCGCTTTTTTCAACGTCCTGGCAAAAGCACGCAGTTGTTTGTCCTTCGAGAGATTATTCCTCCCAACAAAAGAGAAGTCGTACGTTGCATTGAAAAAGCTATCGACCAAAAAGGTCTTTCCGACACGTCGTCGGCCATATACAATAACAAACTCCGACCGGTCCGATTCCATACATCTTCTCAGTTCGGCCATCTCTATTTCCCGACCAACAATTTTGCGCATAACCCATCAACTTTTGAGAATGAATAGATGTACAAAAATAGGAAAAAAAACCAAAAGTTACGGGCTTTTCATACTAAATCCCATCAAAAAGCATCGATTTAGTATAAAAAGCTCGGATATTCTTCTCAAAGCAGCTAATCAAAAATAGTCTTTTCCACACAAAAAAGGCAGGCGAGAATATCACT
>JAQXZK010000027.1 GCA_029227175.1 Bacteroidales bacterium
TCAGGTCGATGGAATAAGCCTTGACTATGTTTGTGCCGTTTGGCTTGATTTCGGCAATTATTCCTTTATCTATTGCTCCCGGGAAAACGAAGCCACCATTGTAGTCGGTGTGTTCGCCGATGAGGTTGATACGACCAGGAGATGCGTAAACTGCTCCGGTTGTTCCGTCAAAGTGCTTGATGAAGCGTGAGCGTACAAATTCTATATTCATAGCAGTATAAATTTTGAGGTAATGTTTATGTTTTAATTATTTCTTAGCCGGTTTAGAGCCTACCAATGCGTAGAAGAGGATGTAAACAGCACAACCTACAACAACCCAGTAACTGGTCATGTAGTTTGTCAAGTCTGCTACCCAGCCTTGGATTGCAACCATAACTGCACAGCCAAATACCATTGTCATGAAGATACCGGAAGCAATAGCGGTATACTTGCCAAGGCCTTCTACTGCCATATTGAAGATACCTCCCCACATAACTGAGGTGCAGAGACCAACGAGGATAAAGGCGAATATACCTACCGGAACCTGTGCCCAGATTACGCTGACATTAGCCCAGTCAATACCGGGAACGCTTACAACAGAATCAGCAGGTGCGAACATGCCGAAGAGAACGAGGATGAGGGATGCGGTAGATACAGTGCTAATCATTGCACGACTACTAACCTTGCCTGCAATGGCACTGCCGACGAAACGGCCGATGAGCATCATCAGCCAATATACAGCAACAATCAAACCTACGATTGATGCGTCCATTGCACCACCGGGAACCTGGTCAGAGGTGAGGTATTGGAGGATGTAGGTAGGAGTACCAACTTCGATACCCATGTAAAGGAAGATGGCGAGAATACCAAGTACGAAGTGACGATAGCTCATGGCACCTTTAATCAGACCGAGGTCAACAGGAGCCTGCTCCGGTTCTTCAATTTTCGTAAAGGCGATGATAATGAATGCCACGATGAAGATAGCCAATGCAATCATCAAAGCCGGAGTTGCATCTGCAATGTGAGCCTTGGCTGCATCACCAATCAAAGCACCCATGATGATGTATACAGCTACAGCGGCAGCTGAATTAAATACACCGCCAATTTGGATGAACTGGTTGCCCTTGTTACCACCGCCACCGAGGAGGTTCAGCATCGGGTTTACAACGCAGTTAAGGATACACATGGTAAAACCGCTGATGAATGCACCGATGAGGTAAACGAGGAATGCAGACTCTTTGCCTACGTGGCCGCTTGCCCACTGCACGATGATACCGATGATACCGATGATAAGACCGATAAGGGCAGTCTTCTTATAGCCGTACTTAGCGATAAGCATACCAGCCGGAATACCCATTACCAAGTAAGCGATAAAGTTACCATAGTTACCGATTTGTGCGAGTACGTTGCTTGCACCGAAGTCATTTTTAACGATGATGGCCATTGGCGAGCATAAGTTAGTCACGAAGGCAATCATAGCGAACAGGGCAATCATGATGATGATAGCAGCCCATTGTTTTTTTTGTTGTGCCATTTTTTTTCTTGTTTTTTTAATTTGTATATAAATTTGTTTGTTTCGTTATTCTTTTACGCCAAAGTTGTAAACGGTAATCTGGCAGTATTCGTCATCCGGCATTAAGGTGACGGTTGGGAAGAATGGTTTGTTCGGGGTATCAGGGAAGCATTGTGCTTCGAAGCAGATAGCACTGTGAGCCGGGAATGTAGCTCCATGCGAGCCGCTGAAGCCTCCTAACCAGTTGCCTGTATAGACCTGAACGCCCGGTTCGGTGGTAAATACCTGCATGGTACGGCCTGTTGTCGGGTCTTCGCAGGTGGCAGCCAGACTGAGTTCTCCGGCTTCTACCTTATTTAAAACATAACAGTGGTCATATCCTGTGCCGTTGATGAGTTGTTGGTCTTTTTCAAAGATACGTTCGCCTACGGTGTGAGGAGTACGGAAGTCCATAGGGGTTCCTTCTACCTTCAGTATCTCTCCTGTAGGGATAGATGTCTCGTCAATCGGACAGTAGTAGTCAGCGTTAATCGTGACAATGTTGTCAAGAATGGTTGGTGTCGGATTGGCGATTCCATGCAGGTTGAAGAAACCATGGCTTGTGAGGTTACAAACGGTTGGCTTGTCGGTCGTCGCATGGTATTCGATGGTTAAAGCGTTGGTGTCATCTTCCAGGTGGTAGGTTACTTCTACTTTCAGTTCTCCGGGGAAGCCTTCTTCTCCATCGGCTGACGTGTAGCTGAAGTTGACTGTTGATTCGTCTGTCTGTTCTGCATCCCAGACACGGGCATGGAAACCTGTCGGTCCTCCGTGCAGGTGGTTGGGGCCGTTGTTGACAGCGAGTTCATATTCTTTGCCGTATAGGGTGAACTTACCTTTGGCAATGCGATTACCATATCGACCGATGATGGTGCTGAGGAATGGCTCGGGGCTGTTGATGACAGCGTCTATCGAGTCATGTCCAAGGATGACATTGTCATAGTGCCCGTCTTTGTCAGGAATCATGATTGAAAGTATGGCGCAACCATAATTGGTTACTGCAACTTCCATTCCAAGCGGATTTTTAAGAATAAAAAGGTCGGTGTTTTTCCCGTTTATTTCTTTCTGAAAATCTTTTCTGTTGAGATTAGACAGATTGTTCCCTGTTGTCATAGTGCTTTTCTTCGTATTATGGATTTAAATTTCATGCAAATAAAAAGAAATTCTTTTTTTTATCAAAGTAAAACCATAATTATTTTAGAACAGGTCTTTTTTTTCAATTATGAACCTTTCCATCGCAGGATTTCATTTGTATCTTTGTGGCCGATTAGAAATGATTCATGTAGTGGGTTCTTTGTTTGCCCATAATGCAGAAAGGAAAAAACAGAAGAATGTATCCGTACAAATTTGAACCAATATTAAAGAAAACCCTGTGGGGTGGAGACAAGATTGTAGCATTTAAGAAAATGACGGAACACGTTGAAAACGTGGGCGAAAGTTGGGAAATATCTGCTGTGGAAGGAAGTGAATCGGTCGTTGCTAACGGTGTGGATAAGGGATTGACTTTGACCGAATTGGTAGACAAATACAAGGAGAAATTGTTGGGCGAGTCTAACTATCGCCGGTTTGGTCGCGGATTTCCTTTGCTGGTAAAGTTTATTGATGCCAGACAAAAATTGTCTGTTCAGGTTCATCCCAATGACGAACTTGCCAGACAACGACATGGCAAACTTGGCAAGAACGAAATGTGGTTTGTCGTGGGAGCCGAGAAGGGAGCTACGTTGTTGAGCGGATTCAAGAAAGAGATTTCACCGGAGGAATATCTCCAGAGAGTGGCGAATGGGAGTTTTCTGGATGTTGTACAATGTTGCGAGGTCAAACCGGGTGACGTGTGCTATGTGCCTGCCGGACGTGTACATGGTATAGGAGCCGGTACCTTTGTCGTTGAGATTCAGGAGACAAGTGATGTGACTTATCGCATTTTTGATTACAATCGCAGAGATAAGGATGGAAAATTACGTGAATTACATACGGAGTTTGCGCACGATGCTATCAATTTTGAAGATGTGGGTGATGATTTTCGCGTGTCATACGAGGCAAAAAAGAACGAACCGGTCAGGCTTGTCTCAACCCCTTATTTTACCACTTCTCTCTTTGATGTGAGCGAGGTTTATGTATGTGATTACAGTCGGCTGGACTCGTTTGTCATTCTGATTTGCTTCGATGGGGCCTGTTCTTTGATTGACGATGCGGGCAACGAGACTCGGTTGGGTGCTGGTGAGACGGTTCTTCTGCCTGCTTCAGTGCGCTCGGTGAGAGTGAATCCGGATTCTTCGGGCGTGCAGCTGCTCGAGACCTATGTTTAGCCCGAGTCGAAATGACCGATTAGGGTTAACTCTCAAACGGATTAGCTTTATATAAATGATGAAGCCGGCATCTGAATACATTTGCCGGCTTCCCTTATGAAATATAGAAAAAAGAGCGTGAAGGTTCTTACCTGAAAAGCTTCCTGAGGCGGGAGATAATCTTGAACCCGAACAAGACACCATCAAAAATGGCAAGTCCGGTGTTGAGTGTCTTGAATGACAGAATGTGGCTTGAACGGTCTTCCTCGGGATTGAAAATACACTTGAGGTTTTGAGAAATGACCTTCTTTTGCACCTCAATCTCCTCTTTAACAGCCTTTTTTTGAAGACGTATTACCTCTATCGTTAGTGGATTCTTGCTGGTCATGGCTTTTCTGTTGTTTGTTGAGTCTCTCCGTCTTTGCTAAGCAGAATATTGCCTAAGAACGCAGTGATGGGGCGAATGATGAGTCGTTTACGGAAGCAAACCAGGAGAGTCAATAACAAAGCGTGAAAGGCTGTAATGATGCCAAAAGCAACAGCCGGTCCGCCCACATGATTGCTCATCCAAAAAGCGATTGCAAGTGACAGATAAAAAAGGATGACCAAGCCTATGACTATACAGATTGCAGCAACGACAAGGCCCGAAAGCAGCAGTGTCAGTTTCTCTGTGGTCTCTAACTTTAGGAGTTGAACCTGCAGCTCAAGGAATTTCTTGCAGTTCTTGGCCAGCTGCTCAATGTTTTGAGTGCTATCTTTGTCGCTGAAAAACATTGTTATACGAGCTCTTCTGTTTGGGTGGTTTCTTTGTCTGGAGAAACCACCTGATTGAATTTCTCTTTTCCTTTTTTGATTTGTGCGATGATTTCGTCAACAAGTTTATTCATCTCTTCACGGCTGAGGTTTATTCCTCGCTTTTGAAGCGCTTCGATAATCTGGGAGCGTGTATCTTCTCCTTTTGCCGGGGCAAACAAGATGCCTATTGCTGCACCGATGGCCATACCACCCAGAAGTGCAACGAGTGTGTTTAAGCTTTTCATATTGATTTTGTTTTTTAATTTTGATTCACAGGCAAAACTACTGATTTATTTCTATCCGTCACGAAAAATATGATTTATTTTACTTATCTTAAAATAAGAATTCTGATTTTTAACCCCAAACGGTTATTTAGATTCGCATCGGCCAAAGAACTTAATCTGCAGAGATAAGAATGAACAATCATGCAAAATTTACGATCAAAAATAACATATCCATGTTGTGCGTTTTTCCCTGTTCTCTCCGTTGCATCTTCTCTCCGTCCCCATCCTTATCTGTAAAAAATGGGACTCACTTGGGAGGAACTTGGGAAGAACTTGGGAGGCATCTCCCACTGCATGCGAACAATTTGATTTACAAACGTAGAGTTACAGCATATCTGCGAGATAACCGGAGTAACCCATGAGAAACCTCTGATGACATCGATTGGCGTAATACGTACCATGGTTGTTTTTGCCTCAAAGCCATAGCAGAGGTAAAGTCTGCCGACCATTTGTATCCCGTTGAGGACGGTTTTAGAAAACAGTACGCTGATTTCGCGGGAGAGACTAAGAGTCAACAAGTCAACAAGTCGAAGAGCGTTGGCGTTGGCGTTGGCTTACGCTATCGTTATCGCTATCGCTTACAAGCCTCCTCAATGAGTCCTCATCGCTCCTCATCGCGGAGGCTGATGAATACCCGTCCGAATCACACTTGCAAAGGTACGGCTCATTCCGACCGTATGCAATAGTTGTCCCGAATTGCGTGAAGGTCAAAAAAACTTACACATCTTACAGATTACAGACGACAGGATTTTGCCCATAATACGAGGGTCAAAATTTAAATATATAATTATATATTTACTTCTTTATGGCGGATGGCAGTCTCAAGTCTGGCAAACTGTCAACTGTAAGAACTGTCAGAAATCAGACATTGACATGTGTCTTTTCCTAAAAAGGTTGACTCCATTTCTGCTTTAAAAATTAACACTTCCATTTCCGTACGGAATCAGTTGACTTTGCTTACAGCATAAGTTGACTTGTTTTCCTGGAATGGTTGACTCCTTTCCTGTGAAAGTTGACTTTGTACGGATTTAGTTGACTTTCCGTCTGTATAGGTTGAC
>JAQXZK010000028.1 GCA_029227175.1 Bacteroidales bacterium
ACCGCTCCTGCGTTCCTTCTTGTTACAAGATTTCTTTTCCTTGACGGTTTGTTCTTTACCCATACGAAAAACTTAACGTCTCTCGCATGCTCTTGTACTACTCATTGTTTATGGAATTCTGTCATAGAACTTCTTTGCTCACAAAGAGCGAAAGCGGTTGCAAAGATAAGAAGTTTTCTAATTTACTTCCAAATTTTCCGGAATCTTTTTTCTATCAACCGGAGAATCATCAGAAACAACCTGACTCCCTTCCTGAAAGCGGGTGCAAAAGTAGATACTTTTTTATTACTGAACAAATTTATCAGACACTTTTTTTAATGAAATCAAGAAAAAAATCCAGAAACGCCCTTTTCTAACGAGACAACAAGGGGAAACAGGAAGTTTTACTTATTTTTGTAACTGTATAAAACCTTTTTCTTCTTATCAATTTATTATGAGAAACACATTTCTTTTTGCCTTTTTATTTCTCTTATGGGCAAGTTTGTCAGCACAACGCAGTGAAGTGCTATTAAAAAAGGGATGGAAATTTACGCGCGATGACAATCCAGCTTTTTCTCAGCAATCTTTTGATGATTCTGCCTGGGAAAGTGTCAGGGTTCCACACGATTGGGCTATCTACGGTCCTTTTAGTATAGGAAACGACCTTCAAAATACGGCCATTGTTCAGGATGGGCAGCAGAAGGCTCAGGAGCATGCCGGTCGCACGGGAGGTCTCCCCTTTGTTGGGTGTGGCTGGTATCGCCTTCAGATGGAGCTTCAGAATTATGCTTCAGATAAGAGATATTCTCTCGTATTTGATGGTGCGATGAGCCATGCAGAGGTTTTCATCAACGGGAAGAAAGCCGGTTACTGGCCATACGGATACAATTCTTTCTTTATAGACGCCACACCTTATATATATAATAAGGATGTGACAATTGCAGTGCGTCTTGAGAACCTGCCGGAATCATCGCGCTGGTATCCGGGAGCCGGTCTTTACAGGAATGTCCATCTCATCGAAACAACGGATGCATTTGTGCCGACCTGGGGAACTCAAATTACGACTCCTGTTGTCAATGCTTCGTTTGCGAAGGTTGTCCAGAAGACTTCCTTGTCTATTCCAACAGGAAAAAAAATTGAGAATTACCGTATTGTCACCCGAATCACGGATGAGAGAGGTGCATGCGTGGCGACGTCAACCCTGCAAGGGGTGAGATATGAAGACGATTTTGTACAAACGTTCTACATTGACCGCCCTGCTTTGTGGGAGCCTGACAAACCTGTCTTGTATACGTCAGAAAGCAAGATTTACGAAGGCGAGATGCTGAAAGACACCTACACTACCAGATTCGGGATTCGTTCCATAGAGGTGGTTGCCGACAAGGGATTCCTCCTGAACGGAAAGCCTATCAAGTTCAGAGGAGTATGCAATCACCATGATCTTGGACCATTGGGAGGAATTGCCAACGAAGCCGGTATACGCCGACAAATCCGCATGCTCAAAGACATGGGCTGCAACGCCATACGAACATCCCACAACATGCCTGCTCCCGAACTGGTTAAGGCCTGCGATGAAATGGGCATGATGCTCATGGCCGAAAGTTTTGACGAGTGGAAAACTCCCAAGTGCAAAAACGGTTACAACACCATGTACGACGAGTGGGTTGAGAAGGATCTCATCAACCTCATACGCTACTTCCGCAACAACCCAAGTATTGTCATGTGGAGTATAGGCAACGAGGTGACAGAGCAAAGGGAGGGCTGTCTCGGCTCCAAACTATCGAAGATGATGCAGGACATCTGCCATCGCGAAGACCCTACGCGACCTGTCACGCAAGGGATGGACCATGCGGATGCTGTCGTTAGTAATAACATGGCTGCTGTCATGGATATACCGGGTTTTAACTACAGGCCTTTCAAGTACGCCAACAATTACGAGAAACTTCCCCAAAGAATTATTCTGGGCGCAGAGACTGCTTCTACAGTAAGTTCACGAGGTGTTTATAAGTTCCCTGTCGAGCGACGTGCCATGCAGAAGTATGAAGATCATCAGGCATCGGGCTACGACGTGGAGCATTGTTCCTGGTCCAATCTGCCGGAGGATGATTTTATCCAGCACGACGAGCTCGGCTACACGATGGGAGAATTCGTGTGGACCGGCTTTGACTATCTCGGCGAGCCCACTCCCTATTACAGCGACTGGCCCAGTCATTCCTCGCTTTTCGGTATCATAGACCTTGCCGGCCTTCCCAAAGACCGATTCTACCTTTACCGCAGCCACTGGAACAAGGAGGAGCCTACACTGCACATCCTACCTCACTGGAACTGGAGCGATCGTGTGGGAGAGGTTACACCTGTCTTTGTTTACACGAGTTATCCGTCGGCCGAATTGTTTATCAACGGGAAGAGCCAGGGCATCCAGCACAAAGACACGACTGTGACCCTATCCAACAGTCAGGACCAAGAGTCTCTCACGAGTCTCAAGCGCCAGCGCCGATACAGACTTATGTGGATGCACACGAAATACGAGCCCGGCACTGTCAAAGTTGTGGCTTACGACAAGAACGGCAAACCCGCAGCCGAGAAGAGCATCTGCACTGCCGGACGTCCACACCACATTGAGCTCGTAGCCGACCGCAACGTTATCAAAGCTGACGGGGAGGATCTTTCCTTCATAACCGTCAAGGTGGTAGATAAAGATGGGAATCTCTGTCCGCTGGCCGATAATCAGATTTCCTTCCGCGTCAAGGGCAAGGGTGTCTATCGGGCGGGAGCCAATGGGAATCCTGTCTCGCTCGAGTCCTTCCAGGCTCCGAGCATGAAAGCCTTTTACGGCATGATGACCGCTATTGTTGCTTCAACAGAGGAGCCCGGTGATATCATTCTAGAAGCCACAGCTAAAGGACTTCGCAAGGCTATCATCAAGATTCAAAGCGAGTAAGACCACCCACCTTCTTTTTTTCTCATATCGGACGCGCATCGCGACGATAAATACATGTTGAATCTATGAAAGGATTTCTTTTAAACATTTTGCTTTTCATTTCACTGACCCCTTCAGTATGTGTTTACGGACAACAAGAACAACGGGAACCTCTACCTGCAGAACAGGAAATAAGCCTAAAGTATGGCGCTGACAGATTAGGGAAACGTCAGGACGCTGCCATGCAGCGATTCAGGGAGAACCGACTCGGGCTGTTCATTCATTGGGGGCTGTACGCTATTCCGGGTGGAGAATGGAACGGGAAGACCTATAAGGGAGCGGCCGAATGGCTGAAATCATGGGCCGGTGTCAGTTCTGACGAGTGGTTGCAGCTGATGGAAAGATGGAACCCTACAAAGTTCAACGCCAAGTCATGGGCCAAGACTGCCCGAAGAATGGGAGCAAAATATGTAAAGATAACGACCAAGCACCACGAAGGGTTTTGCCTTTGGCCAAGCAAATATACCAAGTATACGGTGGCCAACACTCCCTGCCGGAAGGATATTTTGGGGGAATTGGTGAAAGCCTGCAACGACGAAGGCATTGATGTGCATTTCTATTTCTCAGTAATGGACTGGAGTCATCCCGACTACAGATACGACATCAAGTCCAAAGAGGACGAGGAGGCCTTCGGTCGTTTTCTCGACTTTACCGAGAACCAACTGAAAGAACTTGCCACCAATTACCCTTCGGTGAAAGATTTCTGGTTTGACGGCACCTGGGACGCAAGCATCAAGAAGAACGGCTGGTGGACGGCTCACATTGAACGGATGCTCAAAGAGATGATTCCCGGAGTGACAATCAACAGCAGACTCCGGGCCGATGATTTCGGAAAAAGGCATTTCGACAGCAACGGGCACCTAATGGGTGACTATGAATCAGGATACGAGCGAAAACTCCCCGACCCTGTCCTCGACCTTAAAGTCACGAAATGGGACTGGGAAGCCTGCATGACCATACCAGAGAATCAGTGGGGTTACCACAAAGACTGGTCTCTAAGCTATGTAAAGACTCCTTGCGAGGTCCTGCAACGCATTGTCCACGCGGTGTCCATGGGCGGGAACATGGTGGTAAACTTCGGCCCGCAAGCCGACGGAGACTTCAGAGCCGAGGAGAAGAAGATGGCCGAAGTCATCGGCAACTGGATGAGCCGATACGGTGAAGCCGTTTACGGTTGCGACTATGCCGGTTGGGAGAAGAAGGACTGGGGATATTACACCCGGAAAGGTGAAGATGTCTATATGGTTGTCTTCAACGCTCCTTACGCCGGGAAGCTCAACGTAAAAGTTCCAAACGGTGTCAAGATAACCCGGGCGTGTGTTGTCAATGGAGAAGAAGTCAAGGCTGAAGAGATTGCTCGCAATGAGTTCAACGTAGATATGCCGTCCGGAAAAATGGACGGTCCGTTTGTCATCAAGTTGACTATCGACCATGCGAGCGATAAATCCGACAAATACCTCAAGGCGAAGACCTGACCGCACAGGTGTCCATGCAAGGAACATTCTGATACTTAAATAAACTGACAATCAAAATGAAAAAGACAAGTTATTACGCACAGCGCATATGCTGGCTATGGATGCTCTGCACTTCGTTCGCGACAGTGCAGGCATCAACCCTTCTGTCCTGTCCTTCCGGGAAACTGCAGGCAGAGATAACGGCTGAATCCTCATCGATGAACATCCTGCTTAAGGACGAGTTGGGGAGCCTGCTCACAGTCAAGACCCTGCAATTCGGGTGGGAGAAAGACATCATACAGGGGAAATGGCGGATCATCCGCGAAGAGAGAAAATCCGTCAACGAGACCTGGCAGACAATCTACGGCGAACGCCGTCACGTCAGAGACTGCTATAACGAACTGACCCTGCATCTGCAAAGTGAAGGCAACCGGAAGGAGATGGCTCTGTGCCTGCGCATGTATGAGGAAGGGCTGGCCTTCAAGCACGTCTTCAACCGGACAGACTTCTGGAGGTGCAAGCTGCAGCGAGAAGATACGCAGTTTCTGTTTGCCGACGATTACCCCACCTGGACTACACTTAGAGCGCAAGCCCTGTACAAACAGACTACCTTGGATGGGGTGAGCCAACCCGGCGACCGGCCACAAGTGATACAGATAGACAGACAGCGTTATGTTGCCATCGGCGAGGCTGCTCTGGTGGACTATGCACGCATGTATCTGGGCAAAGCCACGTCAGGACACGGCATACAGTCGGTACTGGCCGGCGAGGTAGACTTGGAATTAGCCGGCTATCAATCGCCCTGGCGCTATGTGATGTATGCCACACATCCCGGCAAACTCGTAGAGCACAACTACTTCCTGCTCAACCTGAACCAGCCCTGCCGGATAGCCGATACCTCGTGGATTAAACCGGGGAAGGTGCTGCGCGAGGTGACACTGACCACCGAAGGCGGACTGGCCTGCGTAGACTTCGCCGCAGAGCATCATATAGAGTACGTGGAATTTGATGCCGGCTGGTACGGACCTGAGAATAACAAGGCCTCAGACGCTACCACCATTACGGTAGACACAGCCCGCTCCAAAGGAGTGCTCGACCTGCACCGGGTCATCCGCCATGCCGGCAATAGAGGTGTCGGCATCCTGCTGTACGTCAACCGATATGCCTTGAAACAACAACTGGACGAGCTGTTCCCGCTCTACCAGAAGTGGGGCGTCAAAGGAGTCAAGTTCGGTTTTGTAGACGTGGGTAGCCAGGAACACACCTCGTGGCTTCACCACGCCGTCCGACTGGCTGCCAAATACAAACTGATGGTAGACATACACGACGAGTATCGTCCCACCGGATATTCACGCACTTACCCCAACCTCCTCACCCAAGAAGGCATCAGAGGAGACGAAGAGTCACCCGACCTGAAACAGACTCTTCACACCTTCTACAACCGAATGATTTGCGGAGCCGGCGATTACACAAACTGTTACTATGACCGTCGCGTGTCGCAGAAGATGGGAGGCCGAGCTGCCCAACTGGCCAAAAGAGTGGCTCTTTACAGTCCGTGGCAGTTCATCTACTGGTATGACCGCCCGACCAACTCTCCCAGACGGATGGGAGGCGCAGGCAACTCCGAAAACATCATCCTGACAGACGAGATAACTCCATTCTACACAACCATCCCAACCGTATGGGACGAGACACGCTTCATCCAGGGAGAGACAGGAGAATATGCAATAGTAGCCCGTCGATCAGCCACAGACTGGTATGTGGCCATCATCAACGCCGGTCCGCAGCGGACCATCTCACTCCCACTGGACTTTCTGGATTGTCAGGACGACTACCGCGCGACCATCTATGAGCAGCCGGCCGAAGGAAAGAAAGAGTCGGTCAGCATCAAGCGCATATCGTTGCACGGGCTCTCTGTCATTGAGCGAAAGATTGTGGCAGACAGCGGGTGTGTCATCCATTTCAGCCGAAAAGGACTCTGAGCACTACGCACCACTGTCCACACAAGAAGCATAGCCGGCATTATCCGGCGAGACAGCCACATCATACGTAAGGGCAACCCATACATAGGTTGCCCTTACGTGCTATCGAACGTTAGAGATTCTCCTTGCGCAACGCCCGAGGCTCTGTCTGAGAGTGCTTCCCCGACTGACAAAAGATGCTACGCGCGTGTAAAGAACGTCTGTCGGGGTGACAAACTTCGTTTACACATGTGATAAAGATGTTTGTCTGGGTGGCAAACTTCGTTGACACGCGTGTAAACAGAGTTTGTCACTGTGTCAAAGTCTCCTGTTTTGTGTGTAAAGAGCGTTTGGCGTCTGACAAAGGGAGCTTACGCAGGTGACAAGAGTGTTTGGCGGGATGACAGAGGGCATTTACACACGTGACAGGAATGTTTGTCAGGGTGACAGAGAGCATTTACACACGTGACGGGAACGTTTGTCGGGGTGACAAACTTCATTTACACATGTGTAAAGCGTGTTTGTCACCCGACAAAGATGGTTTACACACGCACTGGGCGTGTTTGCCCATGTGACAGACGTTCCGGCAGGTATGCGGAGGAGGTTTGACCATTGACAAAGGCCGGTGGCACACTGTCCGGCGGTTCCCGACACGGGGCAGAGGGAGCGAGATGGAATGGTTTTGCAATTTTTTCTTGAAAAATGTTTTGTAATGCGAACAATGGGATGTACCCTTGCAAGGGTGAAACCCATGCAGGGGCCTATCCCCCATCGTCCCCACTGTCGGAACAAGAGAACGACCTCACTGGCAACACGGACCACACAAGAAGACCCCGGGAAAAACTGTCCAACGTTGTCTGAACATATTAACGACAACAAAAAAAACAATGAAAAAACTTGTGGGCAGATAGACCTCTTCTTGAAAGAAATATATATCTTTGTCAACTACCTACAAAAAAATCATGAAACCAATGAAATCGTACAGACAAGAAGCGACTATTTTGGCCATCGGAATCATCATCCTCGGATTCAAGTTGAATAGCGCCATCACAACCTTTACAGACAACACGCGGACAGTCGTTGTCAAGGGACTTTCTGAGCGCGAGGTGAAAGCCGACAAGGTAATCTGGTCTTTGAAATATAAGGAATTAGGGAACGACCCCAACGAGATGTATAACAACTTCAAGCAGAAGAACAAAGAAATCGTTAAGTTCCTGACAGACGCCGGGGTCAAGGAAGAAGAGATAAGCATCAACCCGCCTCAGATATCAGACCGTCAGGCCGACATGTACGGCAACGAGAGAGTACTCTACCGATACAAGGCCAACAGCGTCATCATCGTCACCTCTTCTGAAGTGGAGAAAATCAGAGGCCTGATACAACGCCAGACCGACCTGATGAAGCTGGGCATCCCCATCGTATCGGAAGAATACGGTAACGGCCAGGCGCGCTACGAATTTACCGGTCTGAACGACATCAAGCCGGACATGATAGCAGAAGCCACCCGCAACGCACGCACTGCGGCCAACCAGTTTGCCAAAGACTCGGACAGCCGGCTGGGTGGCATCAAGAGAGCCGTTCAGGGACAGTTCTCCATCGAAGACCGAGACGAGAACACCCCATTCATCAAGCGCATCCGTGTCATCACGAACATCGAATACTATCTGAAGAACTAAACCACATAACATTTTATCAGCACATGAACACAAAAAAACTGTTTACAGCCGTGCTATCCCTGACCACCGCATGCACGATATGCGCACAGGAAGCCACCCGGAAAGAATATCCACAACCCGAGAAGATGGGCCCGAAGATGACAGAGTTCTGGACTCCGCAACCCAAAGTCATAACCCCCGGGAACAGCCAGACCAACTCCGCACCCTCGGATGCCATCGTGCTCTTCGACGGCAAAGACCTCTCGGCGTGGACCAACACGAAAGGCGAAGCCGCAGGATGGGACGTGAAAGACGGCATAGTGACCGTCAACAAGAAGAAAGGAGACATCCAGACGAAAGAAAAATTCGGCAGCTTCCAACTCCACCTCGAATGGCTCAACCCGACCAACATGACCGGCAGCAGTCAGGCACGCGGAAACAGCGGTGTATTCCTGCAGGGCATGTACGAGATTCAGATTCTCGACACCTATCAGAACGAGACCTATATACATGGTGCTACCGGTTCGGTCTACAAGCAGACAGCCCCATTAGTGAACCCGATGAGACCCCTGGGCGAATGGAACGTCTATGACATCATCTACACTGCTCCGGTCTTCAAGGAGGACGGAAGCTATCTGTACCGGCCACGCGTAACAGTCATCCTCAACGGTGTGGTCATCCAGAACAACACAGAGATATTCGGCACGACCGAGTACATCGGACTGCCCAAAACCAAAGCGCATGGCGACGGCCCAATCCGCCTGCAGTCACATGGAGACCCGAGCCCGTCCATCAGCTTCCGCAACATCTGGATTCGACGCCTGTAACCAAAAACACTAACAACTCATATAATAAACCATGAAAACAAAGACCCTCTATCTGGGAATGGCTCTTCTGGCCATGACAACGGCTGCACAAGCCAAAGACTACACACTGACCTCACCCGGAGGAAACGTAAAGACAACCATCAGCGTGACAGACCACGTAAGCTACACGGTCGAATACAACAACGTAGTAGTGGTCACCCCCTCTGCCGTCTCCATGACACTGGCCAACGGACGCGTCCTCGGACAGAACCCCAGAGTGACCAAAACAACCAAGAAAGCCATTCACGAGACACTCAAACCTGTGGCTTATCGCAAAGCCAGCGTTGCAAACGACTGCAACTCACTGACCCTCACATTCAAGGGAGGATACAGCCTGGAGTTCCGCAACTTTGACAACGGAGCTGCCTATCGCTTCATCCTGGCATTAGGCAAAGACGAGGTAACCGTCAAGAACGAAACTGCCGAATTTAACTTTGCCGAGAACTATCCGGCCATCTACTCACACACCAACAGCAAGGGCACGGTAGACCAACAATTCTGCAACTCGTTCGAGAACCTCTACACCTACAAAAACCTCAACGACATCCAGGAAGACCGCCTCATCATCCTACCGGCCATGGTACAACTGCCAAACAACATCAAAGCCTGCATCACCGAAGTCAACCAGTTCTCCTATCCGGGCATGCTGCTCCTGAAGGACAAGGAAGACACGGCACTCAACGGCGTCTTCGCACGCGTTCCAGACCAAATGAAACAAGGCGGACACAACATGCTGCAGATGGTCGTGCAGAGCCGTCACGACTACATCGCCAAGATTGAAGGCACACGCACCATGCCATGGCGCGCCATCGCATTGTCAGCTGAAGACAAGGACATGACCGACAACGACATCGTCTACTGTCTGGCCGACGAGTGCCAGCTGGAAGACACCGACTGGATAAAACCCGGCAAGGTAGCATGGGACTGGTGGAACGACTGGAACATCGAAGGCGTTGACTTCCGCGCCGGAATCAACAACGAAACCTACAAGTACTACATCGACTTCGCCAGCCAGTACGGCATCGAGTACGTAATCCTCGATGAAGGATGGGCCGTAAACCTCAAGGCAGACATGATGCAGGTCATCCCCGAGATAGACCTTCCGATGCTCGTCAACTATGCCAAGAGCAAGAACGTAGGCATCATACTCTGGGGAGGCTACAAAGCCATGGACAAGGACATGGAAAACCTCTGCCGCCACTATAGCGAAATGGGTGTCAAAGGTTTCAAGATCGACTTCATGGACCGTGACGACCAGATTATCGTCGACTTCTACAACCGCCTGGCCAAAACCGCAGCGAAATACAAACTAATGATCGACTTCCACGGAGCATTCAAACCAAGCGGCATGAACCGCACATGGCCGAACATAATCAACTACGAAGGTGTACACGGTCTGGAGCAGATGAAGTGGGAAACACTGACCGAACAGGTGACCTATGACGTCACACTACCGTTTATCCGCCTGGTAGCAGGCCCGATGGACTACACACAGGGAGCCATGGTGAACATGAACCGCAAGAGCTACCGTGCCATCAATAGCGAACCGATGAGCATGGGTACACGTTGCCGCCAACTGGCCGAATACGTCATCTTCGACTCTCCGCTGAACATGCTCTGCGACTCTCCAAGCAACTACATGAAAGAACCGACATACACCCGCTTTGTAGCCGGTGTGCCAACCGTCTGGGACGAAACACGCACCCTCTCAGGCGAAGTAGCCAAGTATATCGTCACTGCACGCCGTACAGGCAACACCTGGTACATCGCCGGCATGACAAACTGGGACGCACGAACGGTCGATGTAGACCTCAGCTTCCTGGGCGAAGGATATACACTTGAAATCTATAAGGACGGTGTCAATGCCGACCGCAAAGGTACCGACTACAAGCACATCCCGTCCACCCCATGCACCGGCAAGATCCAGATGTTCATGCAACCGGGCGGCGGCTTCATGATTAAGGCTACCAAGTAAGCTGACACTCGTTCAAGCAAACACACACTGAAGCTTTTACCTGATAGAGACTGCATCGCGAACAAAAACAACGATGCAGTCTCTCTTTTTTTGACACCTTCACCACCTACACACATGACAAACTACAATGTCACGACAGCCCCAAAAGGGGAAACACACACTGCATGTAACGGAGAATACATGTTTTAAAACATTTTTTTTCGCAATAATACGTTGTTTGTATTCAGCCAAAAGAAAATTATCATTACATTTGACACAAATGCTAAAGTTATAATGAAGAAAAACATCATCGTACGTATTGGCAACTTCTACTACGAAGGTTTTCGTCAAATGACCATTGGCCGTACCTTGTGGCTCATTATCCTGATAAAGCTATTTATCATCTTCGCCGTCCTTCGCCTCTTTTTTTTCCAGCCCGCTTTGCAGGGAAGTGATTCGGAAAAAGCCAAACAAGTGCGTGAGAACCTGATTGCTCCTCCCTGACCACCGGAAAGGACAGGCAAAGAAACCCCGTCCGGCCTACCCTTCGCGAAACAAGAAAACAAAACATTTCAACATTCGAAAATTCTAAACCTTAAACCCTTTAAATTTATACCATGGAATCAGTTGTTGATTGGTCAAGGGCGCAATTCGCTCTTACAGCCTGTTATCATTGGATGTTCGTACCTCTCACGTTGGGTTTGGGCATCATCGTTGCCCTGCTCGAAACCATCTACTATCGCACACGCGACAAAAAATGGCTTGACATCTGCAAGTTCTGGATGATGCTGTTCGGTGTCAACTTTGCCATCGGTGTTGCGACAGGCATCATTCTGGAGTTTGAATTTGGCACAAACTGGAGTAATTATTCCTGGTTCGTGGGAGACATCTTCGGAGCCCCACTGGCCATTGAGGGCATCTTCGCCTTCTTCTGCGAAAGCACTTTCTTCGCCGTGATGATGTTCGGATGGAAGAAATTCTCGCCCGGACAGCACTTGGCTGCAACCTGGCTCACAGCCATCGGCGCTACCTTCTCTGCCTGGTGGATTTTAGTAGCCAACGCCTGGATGCAATATCCCGTGGGCATGGAGTTCTCACCCGAACAGATGCGTAACGTGATGGTAGACTTCTGCGCCGTTGCCTTCTCGCCCGTTGCTGTCAATAAATTCCTCCATACGGTACAGGCCGCATGGTGCTTGGGAAGCGTGTTTGTCATCGGCATAAGCGGATGGTATCTGCTGAAGCAACGAGACACCGACTTTGCCTTGAAGTCAATCAAGATAGCCGGTATTGTCGGTGTAATAGGTATCCTCATGACCATGTTCACCGGCGACGGCACAGCGGTACAGGTTACCAAGACTCAGCCCATGAAGTTAGCGGCTATGGAAGGACTCTATGAAGGACAGGAAGGAACACCACTCATAGGCTTCGGCATCGTAAACCCCAAGAAGACTTACGACAACGACGAGAAGCCCATGCTCTTCGAGATTGCCATTCCAAAAGGTCTCTCCATTCTGGGCCGTCACGACATGAACGCCTTCATCCCCGGTATCAAGGACATCATTGAGGGCAAGGACATCATTGACGGAAAGATGGTCAACACCGTTTCTTATGCCGAACGCATCGAACGAGGCAAACAGGCACAGGCTGCCCTCCGACAATATAACGAAGCCAAGAAAGTGGGCGATACGGCAGCCATGCAACAGGCCGAGACCGACTTGAAGAAGGATTACGCCTTCTTCGGCTACGGATACTTCGACAAGGTAGAGGATGCCATCCCTAACGTACAGGCCGTATTCTACACCTTCCACATCATGGTGATGATAGGCGGCTACCTGTTGGTATTCATCCTCCTCACGATGTTTATGGCCTGCAAGAAACCCGAATGGCTCACCTTCCGCTTCAAGAACATCATGCTCTTCCCCGTTGTGGCACTCCTGTCCATTCCGCTGGTATGGATATGCCACCAGTGCGGATGGTTCGTAGCCGAGATGGGACGCCAGCCCTGGACCATTCAGGACATACTTCCTGTTCAGGCTGCCATATCCAGCCTCTCGACATCACAAGTCATGACCACGTTCATTCTCTTCGCCATTCTCTTCTCCATTCTCTTCATTGCCGAAGTCGGAATCATGTGGAAGCAAATCAAAAAAGGACCTAACTATAACTCTTAACTCATAGTCACATGGATTACACATTGTTGCAAGAATATTGGTGGCTACTCATCAGCATCTTGGGAGCCGCCTTGGTATTTCTGTTGTTTGTGCAGGGAGCACAGAGCATGTTTTTACAACACATGACCGACACACAACGAGAGAAAATGGTTGAAGCGGTGGCTCACCGCTGGGAACTTACCTTTACAACCCTTGTCGTGTTTGGCGGAGCCTTCTTCGCATCCTTCCCCCTGTTCTACTCAACCAGCTTCGGTGGTGCATACTGGGTGTGGATGCTCATCCTCTTCGGTTTTGTCGTGCAAGCCGTCAGCTATAAGTACCGCAGCGCCGAAGGAAACCTCTTGGGAAGAAAGACTTACGACACACTGCTTTTCCTAAACGGCATCCTGGCCCCCGTCCTTCTTGGCGGAGCCGTTTCAACATTCTTCTTCGGCAGTGACTTCACTGTCTCCAAGGGCCTCATCGTTGAAGATGGAGGTATCATCTCCAGTTGGGGTGCTTGGCACGGGTTGGAGGTCCTGACCGATTGGCGTGTCGTTGCCTTTGGCGTAATGGTACTCTTCCTCACCAGAGTACTGGCCAACCTCTGGTACATCAACCAGGTTGATGACGAGGAAACACGCACCTGGAACCGACGCCAGCTGCTCATCAATGCACCTGTCTTCGTCGTGCTTTTCCTCGCCATCGTGGTCACATTGCTGCTTGCCGACGGTTATCAGACAGTGGGCGAACACCAGTTCGAGATTGTCCCGCGCAAATACTTCCACAACCTCTTCGGGAGCCTCATCACCCTCGCCTTCTTCCTCATTGGCACAGTACAGGTATTATACGGCATTGTGATGAGCCTCATTAAGTCCACCTTCACACGAGGCATCTGGTCTGCCGGAATAGGCACCGTTATGGTGGTCATGTCACTCTTCTGGATAGCCGGTTACTTCAACACCCCTTACTATCCGTCCTACGCAGACATTTCCTCCTCACTCACCATCTACAACTCATCCTCGTCAGAGTTCACCCTCTACGTCATGAGCATCGTGAGCCTCTTCATCCCGGTTGTCATCGCCTACATCTCATGGGTATGGTACAAATTCACGAAGAAGTGACGTCACTCCTTCACCAAGAAACCGAATAACTACACTTTTCTTTAATAACTGAAAACTATGAACCATTCAGAACTTGACTCCTGGTTTTGCTCTTTGAGCGTAAAACAGAAAGAACACATTGCTTGCAGAGTGCTGAAGAAACAAGGGAAAGACCCGAAAGAAGGCGTCTATCCGCATTGCGCAACCATCTGGAACGCACTCGACGAGTCGAAGAAACAGTACATACACGACCATTGCACCGACCAGCATGGCATGTGGATTCAAGAAGGAGGCGATGCTCCGTTCTACTCCTATTAAACCCAAATCGGTCAATTAGGATTTTAGACAAGCGAACGCGAGTTCGACGAAATCCAGGAAACAAACAAGCCGTGTGTCCGATGTACGCTTTGTACACGGATGCACGGCTAAATTATTGTCTTGAACGCAAACCTCTATTTAGGCCTCAACCCAAATCGGTCAATAAAAACGCACGTAGGTTCTCTTGTCGCTGAAGTCAGATGCATGCTGGTTCTGTTTTGTCTCTCTCCGTGTCATCTTGCTTTCCACTTCATCTCGACAGAGCCCGCTATGCCTTCGATGAAGTGGTCGAAGGCCTGACACAGATATAGATAAACCTAGACCAGAAATTCTATTGAACGATTTGGGTACAAGCAAATGCGGCACAAACATCTGAAACCACCAAAGGCAGTTAAAGTGCCCCAAAAAAAATCCCCCACCCCTAAAAGCTAGGTGGAGGATTATTCTTATGTAACGCGTATGTGTAGCGCGCCCTTATTACTTATTCAAGGCGCGGTAGCGGAGAAGTGCTTCCAAGTAATAATAGTCGGCGTATGTCAACGGAACATCAATCTCGCTATTACCCTTGAAATGACCTACGCTGCGGCGGAGAAGGAAACTGCAGTTTGTACCCGGTTCGGCCAGATATTTGGGTGTAGCCATAGAGCGCATCTGCTTCTCGGCTGTAGCGAGATAGCACTTAGATGCCTCTGCGTCCTTTGTCAAGGTACTGAGCTGTACCAAAGCAGAAGCCATAATCGCACCGGCTGATGTATCGCGGTGTTCTTCACCGTTCGGAGCATCAAAGTCCCAGAAAGGAATACCGTCTTCCGGCAAACGTGGAATCAAAGCCTTGGCAATGTTCTCTGCCTGTGCCAGATAACGCTCTTCGCCAGAGAAAGCATACATCATTGTATAGCCGTAAAGACCCCAAGCCTGACCACGAGCCCATGCAGACTCATCGCTATATCCCTGATGTGTGCACTTCATGTTCACCTCACCGGTCTCCGGATTATAATCCACAACATGGAATGAAGTATAGTCGGGACGGAAGTGATTCTTGATAGTTGTATCGGCATGAGTCTTAGCAATGGTGCGGAGTGTGTCATTATTGAACATATCGCCCACTGACATGAGCAGCTCAAGGTTCATCATATTGTCGATGATGACCGGACACTGCCAGCGCTTGTTGGATCCCCAACTCTGAATACAACCTACGTGCTCTCTGAAACGGGTAGCGAGAGAATGCGCTGCCACGTTGAGCACCTCCTTGTAAGCCTCATTGCCTGTAAGGCGATAAGCGTTTCCATAGCTGCAGTTTATCATGAAGCCGACATCGTGATTGTCGGTTACAAACTTCACAGAGTCCAGTTTCAAGGTATTCTTGATGGCAAGTTCCTTCACGGTATCATCGTTGGTGTATTCATAAACATACCACAGCGAACCGGGATAGAAACCACTGCACCACCAGTAACGGCTGGAAGTCTGGAAAGTACTATCGGCAGAGATAGTTTTTGGCAGTTGCTTGGGGCCGAGCTGTGCATCCATAGCAATCATCTGCTGCTTGGCAACATCAAACACACGAGCGGTCATTTCTTCCATAGTCTCCTGCTTGGGAGCAGAAGCACATGAGGCCAAAACAGCGAGACCGAGAATTGATAAGTTTCTAAGTTTCATAGTTTTTACTCTTTTTGTTTTAGATTAGAAATTTAGTTTGAAATAATAAGTGATGAATCATTCTTTTAACAGTTCCTTAACCCAAGGCAATACATACTCGGCCTTAAAGCCATGATGAGGAGGGTCTACATTGGCCAAACGGAAATGCGTCTCTACATCAATTCCCTCCGGCTGGTGTTCCAAGTCCACTTGACGAGTAGATGCATCCTGATACATTTTATAATGTATAGGTAGGAAGCCATCAGGATTGCCAGACACTTCGAATGCCTTCCGGACAAGGCGAAAGTCTCTGTCCATACCACCCTCCGGACAAATGACCGGGCGAGGTGCCAAGGCAGCCACCAAGTCAGGAAAATCAAAGTACATGAGAAAACCGGGAATGAGGTGAGCAATGTCATTGGGATAACTGCGATGCCCGTCAGCCTGAGGCTTGGTCATGGTCAGGATGCGCTCACGTGTACGACAAAGATAGTCATTATAGACAAAAGCATAGATTTCGTCGTCCATGACTCCAATAGCCATCAGGGGTTCAGTGCCGAAAGAGAAACCGCTGAAAATGATGCGGTCGCGACGAACCTCCGGAAGCCTCTTCACCCAGTCAAGTATCAACTTACTGACATAAGATGAATAACCCAGATAGCTCCAGTTGAGTTCCAACATGGCACGGCCAAAAGTAGCAAAGTCGTACGAACCCAATCCTGCAGCCCACTCTGTATCACAACATTCGCCACTGCCTGGATTGTCCACTACAACGGTGATGTATCCCTCACGCACATACTGGCGAGCCATACCCATAGATTGAGGATTATACTCCTCTCCCGGTTTATTCAGAGACGGCTCACCAGCAAGCCCTTCCTTGGTCTGCCCCCATCCCGGCGTGCAGAATATGGCAGGAAGCGGTTTCTTCCCGGAAGCATTGTCCGGGACCAGCATAAGGAAGGATACAACAGCTTTTTCAAATGGATAGACCTCCCATTTCTCCACCCGATACCCTTCTCGCTGCGTGACATGCACACGCTTCGGAGCCGGCTGCCCTTTGACAATCGGGTGCTTCATGAGCAATGTCATGGCTTGCTTCACGTGAGACTTCCACGTTGCGAATTCCTCTCGGGCCATCTCCGGACGAAACTGCAACATCGGTTCTGCTGCTTTCATCAGCTGATTGCCAATCGCTCGCGACGAAGCATATCTTCCGTCCGCACGTGAGGTTTTGTATGTAGCATAATCTTCGGGATTAAACGTTTTCTGTTGCGCGTAAAGTGTATTTGCCACCAACACGGCAAGTATTCCAATGAGTATGTGTCGCTTTTCCATTGTATTAAATTCCAAGATTTTCTGCGCAAATTTGAGAATTTATCCGTTGAATGGCAAATAATGCGTTAATTAAATACAATTTTCACCAAACACAACCACCATTCATTACCACTTTTTCTATCAATAAACGTTAATACATTAAAGTTTTTCCTACCTTTGCCAATGAACTTAATATATACCATGATATGAAAAGCACTATTTGGATTGCTATTGCCCTAAGCTTATCGGCAACGATTCTTCCGGCTCGTGCACAGTCCCTATATACTCCCGTATTTAACCAACATCTCATTAGCGAAGAAGTTCTCGACAAGAAATGGCCGTCATACTGGATTTCCGCCCCTTTCGAGAAGAAGGGAGAAATGCTTGTCAACCATTTCCGCAAACAAATTGAACTGAAGGAAGTGCCGGCAAGTTATGTCGTACATATCTCGGCCGACAATCAATATAAGCTCTACGTCAATGGCTGCTACGTCAGGACCGGTCCGGGACGATCAGATGAACGGAACTGGTTTTACGACACCGTCGACCTGGCACCCTTCCTGAAGAGTGGGAAGAATGTCGTAGCCGTACTGGTGTGGAACTTCGGAGAGAATCGAATGATTTCCCAACACACCAGAGGCCATGCCGACCTTGTAATGCAGGGAAACAGCGCACAAGAGTCGGCCATTAACACCGACCAGACGTGGAAGGTTTATCCCGACAAGGCATATACGGCTCTTACCGACTGGAAGATAAATGGATATTGTGCCATCGGAGCCACAGAGATGGTAAACATGAGCAAGTATCCACACGGATGGGAAAATCCGACGTATAACGACGAGGGGTGGCAGACACCGGCATTGCACGAACGCGCTTCCTACAAAGGTGACCAAGATTATGTAGGCCACTGGCTTGTACCCTCTCCCATTCCGGCCATGGAAATGAAGATGGAACGCCTGCAGCGCGTCCGTCTGCAAGAAGGCATAAGCCTGAATGAAGACTTCCTGCAAGGCGACCAAACGGTCAAGATTCCGGCCAACACGAAAGCCCGCATCCTGCTTGACCAAAACTATCTCACAACCGGATATCTCACCCTGCAATTCAGCAAAGGTAAACAGGCCGTGATAAATATTGGATACGCAGAAGGTCTGGTTGAAGAGAAAAACACATGGAAGAAAGGAAACAGAAACGAAATTGACGACAAATATTTCCAAGGATATGTAGACCGCATTATAGCCGACGGCGGAGAGAACCGTTCCTTCACCACCCTCTGGTGGCGAACTTGGAGATACCTCGAACTTCAGATTGAAACTAAAGATGAAGCACTCTTGCTGAATGACCTCTACGGTCACTTCTCTGCCTATCCCTTTGAACGCCTTGCCACATTTGACGCAGATGGCCGCAAGGAGCTTCAGGACATACTGGACATGGGATGGCGTACGGCACGACTCTGTGCGCACGATACTTATATGGACTGTCCCTACTACGAACAACTGCAATATTTTGGAGACGCACGCATACAAACCATGGTGACGATGTATAACACGGCCGACACCTGCATGGTGCGCCAGGCCATTGACAAAGGATACAACTCACTGATGCCCGAAGGTATCACGACCAGCCGATATCCCTCCTCTCTGGAACAAGTCATTCCACCCTATTCATATAGTTGGATTGGAATTGCCTACGACTACTGGATGTTCAGGGGCGAAGATGACTACATACGCCGTCTGTTGCCATCCTTCCGCGGTGTCATGTCGTGGTTCGAGCAATACCTGAAGGATGACGGCAGTTTAAAGTTG
This sequence comes from Bacteroidales bacterium, assembly GCA_029227175.1. GTDB lineage: Bacteria > Bacteroidota > Bacteroidia > Bacteroidales > Bacteroidaceae > Bacteroides. The sequence continues at coordinate 19,175 of JAQXZK010000028.1, forward strand.
ATTCCATTCTGGTACTTTGGCGACTGGCCGGCCTCCTTCAAATACGGAGTACCGCCACGCGAGAAGAACGGCGGCTCGGCCTTCCAAGACCTGGAATTCCTGCTGGCGCTTCAAATGATGGTAAAGATGGAGCTGGAACTTGGCTCTAAGCCGATGGCAGAGCATTATGCACACCTGGCAGAACGCACGAAGAACTACATTCGAAAAACATATTGGAACGAAGCCAAAGGACTCTATGCCGATACATATATGTTCTCATCATACTCTCAGCACGTCAATATCATGGCGATACTATCGGGTGTAGCAGAAGGCCAGGATGCCAAGAAATTATGCGAAAAGATTCTCTTGGACAAGTCATTGACACAAGCCACCGTGTTCTATAGATATTATCTCTACGAAGCCATGGACAAGGCTGGACTGGGCGATGAAATATTGGGCAATATCGTATTCCACACGCAAAACATGATGGCAGCCGGATTGACAACGATGGCCGAGATGCCAGAACCGTCACGCTCTGACTGTCATGCCTGGGGCTGCAGTCCCAACATCTATTTCTACAAGACGCTGCTTGGCATTCGAAGTGCAGCACCGGGATTCAAGAAGGTGCTGATAAGGCCGTGTCTGAAAGACATCAAAAAGGCATCCGGCTCCATTCCCCATCCCAACGGAATCATCTCCGTCGCATACAAGAACGGGAAAATGTTAGAGGCTAACATCACCCTTCCTGAAGGAATCACGGGAGACTTCATCTGGAAAGGACAGCGTTATCCCCTGCATGGAGGGGAGCAAATCCTGAAGCTCAGATAATCAGCAAGAAAGACCTAAATCTTATATGATATAACCTTTAAATCTCTAACAAACATGTATTTATTAGGTTACGACATAGGCAGCAGTTCAGTAAAGGCATCACTCATCGATGCTGTGAGTGGGCAGTGTATATCATCTGCCTTCAATCCCAAAAGCGAAGCCGGGATTATCGCTGTGAGACAAGGATGGGCCGAACAAGACCCGGAAGACTGGTGGAGGTATCTCAAGCAATCAACAGCCGAAGTGCTGGCGCAATCACGGATTGACACGAACGACATCAAAGCAATCGGCATCAGTTACCAGATGCATGGACTGGTATGTGTGGACAAACATAAGCAGGTATTGCGTCCCTCCATCATCTGGTGCGACTCACGCGCTGTGCCTTACGGAGAAAAAGCTTTTGAAGAATTAGGCAGTGAACGATGTCTGAGTCATCTGCTCAATTCTCCCGGGAATTTCACAGCCAGCAAACTTGCCTGGGTAAAAGAAAACGAGCCCGAAGTCTTTGAACAGATAGATAAAATCATGCTTCCGGGTGACTACATTGCCATGCGGTTAAGCGGCGATGTATGTACCACCGTCAGCGGACTATCGGAAGCCATGTTGTGGGATTTCAAGGAGAACAAGCTGGCCAACTTTCTGCTCGACTACTACGGAATCCCCACATTATTCATCCCCTCCATCCTCCCCACTTTTTCAGAGCAAGGCCGGGTGAGCAAAGCGGTCGCACGCGAATTAGGAATCAGTGCCGGCATACCCATCACCTACCGCGCCGGAGACCAGCCCAATAACGCTTTGTCGCTCAACGTGTTCAATCCCGGTGAAATTGCCTCAACAGCCGGCACGTCAGGAGTTGTATATGGCGTAAACGGCGAAGTGAACTATGACCCAAAAAGTCGGGTAAATACTTTTGCCCATGTGAATCATACCGACACACAAAACCGTTTGGGTGTACTCCTGTGCATCAACGGTACGGGCATCCTCAATTCCTGGATTAAGCGGAACATTGCACCCGAAGGTATCACCTATCCGGCAATGAACGAGATGGCGGCACGCATCACGATAGGCAGTGAGGGAATCTGTATGCTCCCGTTTGGAAACGGTGCAGAACGCATGTTGCAAAATAAGGAAACCGGCTGTTCTGTGCACGGCATAAACTTCAATACTCACTCCAAAGCCCATATCTTCAGAGCTGCCCAAGAAGGCATTGTATTTAGTTTTGCCTACGGTATGGAAATCATGCAGCAGATGGGCATGACGATGCACACCATTCACGCAGGACATGCCAATATGTTTCTCAGCCCCATCTTCCGGGATACACTGGCAGGAGTCAGCGGTGCAAGCATAGAGTTATACAACACGGACGGAGCCATTGGCGCAGCCCGGGGAGCCGGAATCGGTGCCGGCATTTACAAAAGCACAGACGAGGCATTCGAGAAACTGGAACGAATAGCTGTAGTCGAACCCGACGAGCGGCTGAAACCTCAATACGAAGAGGCCTATCAGCGGTGGAAGTCTTTCCTACAACACACCTTATGAAAACAAAAACAATTTATTCAACCCTATAAAAACCATACAATTATGACAAAAGAATATTTTCCATCTGTTGGCAAAATCAAGTTTGAAGGTAAAGAAAGCAAGAATCCTTTTGCCTATCGCTACTATGACGAGAACAAGGTAATCATGGGCAAGACAATGGGTGAATGGCTCAAGTTTGCCATGGCTTGGTGGCATACCCTCTGTGCAGAAGGCAGTGACCAGTTTGGCGGTGGCACGAAGACATTCCCTTGGAACGAATCATCCGACGTCATTCAGGCAGCCAAAGACAAGGCTGATGCAGGCTTTGAAATCATGCAGAAGCTGGGCATCAAATACTATTGCTTCCATGACGTGGACATTGTCGCTCCCGCCGAAGACGTAGAGACCTACGAGAAGAACCTGAAAGAAATCGTTGCTTACCTAAAGCAAAAACAGGAGGAAACCGGCATCAAACTCTTGTGGGGAACCGCCAACGTGTTCAGCCATAAAAGATACATGAACGGAGCTTCTACCAACCCGGATTTTGATGTCGTGGCACGTGCCATCGTACAGATAAAGAATGCCATCGATGCCACGATTGAATTAGGTGGTTCAAACTATGTGTTCTGGGGAGGACGAGAAGGCTACATGTCACTGCTGAACACAGACCAAAAACGCGAGAAAGAACACATGGCCATGATGCTTAGCATGGCGCGAGACTATGCACGTTCCAAAGGATTTACCGGAACACTGCTCATCGAGCCAAAACCAATGGAGCCTACCAAGCACCAGTACGACGTCGACACAGAGACTGTTATTGGTTTCCTGAAGGCACATGGACTTGACAAGGACTTCAAAATTAACATTGAAGTGAACCACGCCACCTTGGCAGGCCATACCTTCGAACACGAACTGGCTTGTGCCGTTGACGCCGGCATGCTGGGTTCTATCGATGCAAACCGCGGAGACATGCAGAACGGTTGGGACACAGACCAGTTCCCGGTCGATAACTTCGAACTTGTTCAAGCCATGATGCAGATTATCCGTAACGGAGGATTCGGCAACGGAGGTACAAACTTCGATGCCAAGACACGACGCAACTCCACCGATCTGGAAGATATCTTCATTGCACACATCTCGGCTATGGATGCCTTGGCACGTGCCTTGGAATGTGCTGCCGAGATTATCCAGCAATCACCTATACCGCAGATGCTGGTCGAGAGATACTCCAGCTTCGACAGTGGCATAGGAAAGGATTTCGAAGACGGCAAGCTCACCCTCGAACAGGTCTACGAATATGGGAAGAGCATCGGAGAACCGGCCATGAGAAGCGGCAAACAGGAACTCTACGAAGCCATCATCAATATGTATTGCTAATCCCCGGCCCGACATGAAAGACACACAAGGGAATCGTACCTATCTGATTTCCGTCATATTGGTTGCCGTACTTGGAGGTCTCCTCTTTGGCTACGACACGGCAGTCATCAGTGGTGCAGACAAAAGTCTACAAGCATTCTTCTTAGGCTCCAAAGACTTCACCTACAACGACTTTTGGCACGGATTCACAAGCTCAAGCGCGCTCATTGGCTGCATCATCGGCTCCTCTATCTCCGGTTGGCTGGCCTCAAGTTTAGGGCGCAAGAGGTCGTTGTTCCTGGCCGGTATTCTGTTCTTTGTATCGGCATGGGGTTCCATGTTTCCCGAGTCAATGATACTGACCCAAGGTGAACCTGGCCTCATGCTGTTAGTGGTGTTCAATGTTTACCGTATCATTGGCGGAATCGGAGTCGGACTGGCTTCAGCCATCTGCCCCATGTATATCGGAGAAATTGCACCGAGCAATATCCGCGGCATGTTGGTCAGTTGGAATCAGTTTGCCATCATCTTCGGTCAGTTGGTCGTTTACTTTGTCAACTTCTTTATCCTGGGCGACCACATTGCACCGGTCATTGTCAGCATTGGGCAAGGCCTCAACGAAATCACCAACGGAGCAGAAGCAAAGTGGGCCATCGAAAGCGGCTGGCGATATATGTTTGGTTCAGAAATGGTTCCGGCCGGATTGTTCGCTGTCCTCATCTGTTTTGTACCCGAAACGCCACGTTATCTCGTCAGCATCGGCAAGGACCGACAAGCCAAGCAAATTCTCGAGACAATCAACGGAGCGGGGAAAGCCCAGGAGATTCTCCAGGACATCAAAGCAACCATGCAGGTCAAAACCGAGCCGATACTCACCTACGGTATGCTCTGCATCTTCGTCGGAATCATGTTGTCCGTATTCCAGCAAGCGGTGGGAATCAACGCCGTGCTCTATTACGCTCCACGCATTTATGAGGCTATGGGGTTTGACAATCCCATGATGCTCACTGTGTTTAACGGCATCATCAACCTCGGATTCACTTGTGTGGCAATCTTCACCGTGGAGAAGTTAGGACGCAAGCCGCTGCTCATCACCGGTTCTTTGGGCATGGCAGTCGGAGCCATTGGTGTGGCCTGCACCTTCGGAAACGAGTCTCTGCAACTGCTCTGTATGATTTCCATCATGATTTATTCTGCCTGTTTTATGTTCTCATGGGGACCAATCTGCTGGGTACTCATTGCCGAGATTTTCCCCAACACCATCCGTGGCGGTGCAGTAGCTATCGCAGTGGCCTTCCAATGGATATTCAACTGGATTGTCTCCACTTCGTTTGTGCCGTTGTCGAGCAGTATGGGGTTCTGGGTGGTCTACAGCATGTATGGCATCATCTGTTTCCTGGCGGCCATATTCGTCTGGAGACTGGTACCTGAGACAAAAGGAAAGACCTTAGAATATATGACACAACTTTGGAAAGACAAACTAGAACATAGTTAACACTAAACAAAACGACTTATGAAAAAATTTCTTACCACACTTATGTGCTTATGCCTCGTTTGTGCCGGTGCTCTTGCACAAGGGATGCATCCGGACAGTCAAATCAACTATGTAAAGAAGCAAATCAAACAGAAAAACGAAACCATTGTAAAAGCATACGAGCAACTAAAACAAGCAGCAGACCAAGCGTTGGAAACTCCGACTCATGCCCTGAAGGACTTCAGCGTTCCGGGATTTTATATCAACCCAGATGCCCATCGAAAAAACTCAAAGAGTCTGCAGACAGATGCGTTCAATGCCTATGCCTGCGCCCTCTGCTACCGCCTCAGCGGTGAAAAGAAATATGCCCAAAAAGCCTGCCGGATTATGGACGAGTGGGCCTATTTGAACGAACGCTTTTCCGAGTACGACGGTTCGCTGGTCATGGCTTACTCTGGTACAGGGCTGGTCAATGCCGCCCTGCTGATGAAGAACCAAAAGATTTGGAAAAAGGAAAGCAAGAAGCAATTTGGTCAGTGGGTCAGCCGAGTGTACAACAAGGCTGCCGACAGTATCCGCTATCGGGCCAACAACTGGGCCGACTGGGGGCGCTACGCCTCCGTACTCTCTGCCTCCTATCTGGGTGACAAGGCAGAAATCCTCAAAAATGCCGAACTGATTCGCTCGGACATTAAGCACAAGATTGCCAAAGACGGCTCCATGCCTGAAGAAACACGACGTGGAGCCAACGGTATTTGGTATACCTACTTCTCGTTAGCACCCATCACGGCGGCATCATGGATTATCTACAACGAATCGGGCATTAACCTTTTCCGCGAAGACTTTGACGGCATCAAATTCAAGATGGCCTTGGACTATCTGCTCTATTATTCGAACCATCCGGACGAGTGGCCACACTTCAAGAAGGTGAACAAGCCTCAGCCGGGTTACTGGCCTTATATGCTCTTTGAAGCCATGAAAGGTATCTATCACGAAGATGAGTATGCCACATTTACTCGGTCGCAACAGCCCATCATGTGCGACAAGCACCACTTTGCATGGACATTCCCGACTTTGATGCCGCTCCAAATGAAATAAGTTAGAATGACATTCTCACCCTATTCAAAGCCATTAAAATGCCATTTGAACAACGTTTCAGCACTATGCGAATCGGTTTGCCCGTTTATATGACGTAGCATGGTTATTTAAATTCGGACAAAAACATAATCTCTTTTTTGCAAATATAAACATGGCCAGAAAGATCTTTCTATTTGTTTGGTGCTGTTGTTGCTTAATGGTCTCAGCACAGGAAATCAGATTCATGAGTTACAACGTACGCAACGCCAAGGGAATGGATGACCGGACAGACTTTGATCGCGTGGCGAGAGTCATCAAGGAAGCCTGTCCGGACGTCGTTGCCGTTCAGGAAATTGACAGTGTAACTCGACGATCAAACGGACTTTTCGTACTCGAAGAGATTGGCCACCGCACAGGCTATTCATGCAGTTATGCACCGGCCATTGACTACCAGGGAGGGAAATACGGCATAGGTATCCTCTTCAAGAAAAAACCACAGTGCGTACACTACATATCACTCCCGGGCAGGGAGGAACGACGTGCGCTCTTAGTTGCCGAGTTCAAGAAGTATATTGTCTGTGTGGCCCATCTTTCGCTTACAGCCGAAGACCGAATGGCATCTCTGCCGCTCATACTTGAAGAAACCTCCAAGATAAACTCAGATAAACCCATATTCTTTGCCGGAGACTTCAACGATGAACCCGATTCTGACTTCATCAACTCGCTGAAGCAGCATTTCGACATCTTGTCAGACATTGCTAAACCCACCTTTCCATCAGATAATCCGAACGTAACCATCGACTATATATGCCATCTGAAGCGTACCGGTGAGCATGTAGCAGTCAAAGACTATCAAGTCATGGCAGAGAGAATGGCATCAGACCACCGACCCATACTCGCCACGCTGAACATAAACAACAAACACAATAAATAAATGAAAACACGCCTACTATTCATGTCAGTACTATTGACAGCCGCAATGACCTCATGTGGAGGAAGTAGAGAACAAGCAAACGATGCCCCCATCATTGGGCACTCGAACATCAAGATAGACAATCATCGCATGACGCCTGAAGTCCTGTGGGGCATGGGACGCATCGGCTCTGTCACTACGTCTGAAGATGGAGAGAAGATAGCCTACACCGTCTCATACTACAGTGTCGAACAAAACAAGAGCAACACCGAACTTTTCATCATGAATATCGATGGTAGCGGCCAGAAGCAATTGACCCACTCGGCCACGCACGAGAGCGCCCCCTCATTTATCAAGAATGACAGCAAACTGGCATATCTCAGTTCAAAAAGCGGCTCAAGTCAAGTTTGGGAAATGAATCTTGACGGTAGCGACGCTCGACAACTGACCAACTACGACGGAGACATCGAAGGATTCCAATTCTCTCCTGATGGGAAGAAACTCCTGTTTGTTGCACAAGTCAAGACCGTTCAATCTACTGCCGACAAATACCCTGACCTACCCAAAGCCTCAGGTAAGATTATCACTGACCTGATGTACAAGCACTGGGATGAATGGACTACAACAGCCCCCCATCCTTTCGTGGCAAGCTTTGACGGCAACAGCATTTCAGACATCAAAGACCTACTTGAAGGTGAACCGTACGAGTCGCCCATGAAGCCTTTTGGTGGCATGGAACAGTTGGCATGGAACCCGTCTTCCGACAAGATTGCCTACACCTGCCGCAAGAAGACTGGTCTCGCCTATGCCATCTCAACCAACAGCGATATATACATCTATGACATTGCCACCGCCCAAACAGTAAACATCACCGAAGACAACTTAGGCTATGATACAAACCCGCAATACTCTCCCGATGGACAATACATTGCATGGCTCAGCATGGAACGTGACGGTTATGAAGCCGACCAGAATCGTCTCTTCATCATGAACCTCGCTTCAGGCGAAAAGACCTTTCTCAGCAAAGCATACGAATCCAATGTTGACGACTACATCTGGGACAAAGAGTCAAAAAGCATTTATTTTCTGGGAGTATGGCACGGCGAGGAACACATTTATAACGTAGATATTACATCAAAGATTGGCGACATCGCGCAACTCACCCAAGGACAGTACGACTTTGCTTCGCTTGCCCTATCCAAGGACAAACTCATCGCCAAACGTCATTCCATGAGCGAAGGTGATGAAATCTATGCCCTTTCGGCCGACCGCAACAACACCCTACAGACTACATTCTCCCAACTCACCTTTGAAAATAAACCCATCTACGACCAGTTGGAGATGGGAAAGGTCGAACCTCGTTGGATGAAGACTGTAGATGGGAAAGATATGCTCACGTGGGTCATCTATCCACCACAGTTTGACCCTAAGAAGAAATATCCCACCCTGCTTTTCTGTGAAGGTGGTCCTCAAAGCCCTGTCAGCCAATTCTGGAGCTACAGATGGAACTTCCAGATTATGGCTGCTAACGACTACATCATTGTTGCTCCTAACCGCCGTGGACTCCCTGGCTTCGGCATAGAATGGAATGAAGAAATATCGGGCGACTACGGAGGCCTTTGCATGAAAGACTATTTTACAGCCATTGACAACATCGCTCGCGAACCGTATGTCGACAAAGACAGGCTGGGTTGCGTCGGTGCCAGCTTCGGAGGCTTCAGTGTGTACTGGATTGCCGGACATCACGAAGGCCGCTTCAAAGCTTTCATTGCTCACGATGGCATCTTCAACATGGAGATGCAATACCTCGAGACAGAAGAAAAATGGTTTGCCAACTGGGACATGGGTGGTGCCTACTGGGAACGTGAGAACAAAATTGCACAACGCACCTTTGCCAACTCGCCTCACCTTTTTGTTGACAAATGGGACACCCCAATCCTCTGTATCCATGGCGAAAAGGATTACAGAATCCTCCCAAACCAGGCTATGGCTGCTTTCGATGCTGCCATCATGCGCGGCGTACCTGCCGAACTGCTCATCTATCCGGATGAGAACCACTGGGTGCTGAAGCCACAGAACGGCATACTCTGGCAACGTACATTTTTTGAATGGCTTGACAAATGGCTCAAAAAATAAAATCTCTCATCATCCTCACCTTACTGCTTGGTTGTCCGAAATTGATATGTGCTCAGACAGTTGGAAAGTTGGTGGTGGGCATAATCGAGACATGTGGAGAAAAGACCTCCGGAGCACCACGCACCTATATTCGCGCACTGCTTGAAGGAGGAAACATCCCATTGATTGTGCCATGCACCCCAGACACCACGGTCATCGATGAAGTCTTGCAGAAGACAGACGTGCTGATGCTCATTGGTGGAGAAGACGTGTCACCATCCTACTACCACACACCTCCATCTCCCCATCTCGGAGAAGTGAACGATATACGCGACAGCTTCGAATGGTTGGTACTGACACGTGCCCGCCTCAAGAACATCCCCCTTATCGGAACTTGCCGAGGCTTGCAGGTTATCAACGTCTTCTATGGAGGTACACTCTATCAAGACCTGCCGACGGAGAAGCCCTCTTCCGTGGTTCACTCACACGAAGACATGAGCGACCGTCCTACCCACTTCATCAACATTGAGCCCGGTTCAAGGTTACATGAGGCCCTGCACACCGAACGTATAGGGGTGAACAGCACACACCACCAGGCCGTAAAGGACTTAGCACAGGGATTCAACATAACAGCTATCGCTGATGACGGAGTGGTTGAAGCGATTGAAAGTAACGACTTCCCTGTCATGGCCGTACAGTTTCATCCGGAACGGTTGGTCTCCAAAGATAGCCGATTCAAAGCCATCTACAGAGACCTGCTGAAAATAGCCAAGAACAAATCCACCAAATGATGTTAAAGAAAGGCACAACTAATACTAAAACTTTAAAATCAAGAACACATGAAAAAAATCTTTCTGCTCATGCTGCTCATATTGCCAATCACATTGGTAAATGCAGCCGACAAAGACATTGAATTGATTCGCAAGCGTTTTGCTGAGGTCGCCCTCAATCCGAACGCACCGGTTGCTACACAACTCGTCCAAGAGCGAATGAAAACACTTACAGCTGAAGGTTTCTGGCCGGACATTAACTACGAAGATACGCGCAACGTGGCCTTCCAGCACACAGAACACCTGAAGTATATGGTAGCAATGGCTCGAGCCTACAAGGTTCCTAAGTCTCCGTTGAAAGGCAACAAGGAACTCAGAAAGAAGCTTTTGGCTGCCATTGACTTCTGGACAAAGCATGACTTCATCTGCGGGAACTGGTGGAACAACCAAATCGGTACTCCATCCGCCATGTTGAACATTCTGTACATCATAGACAAGGAACTGGGACAAGAGCGCGCCGAGAAGATGCTTAAGATAGCCATGCGAGCCAATATGGACGCATCAGGTGCACGTCCAAGCGGAGATCGCTGCAAGGTTGCCTCCCTGTATGCACAGGCTGTTTTGTGGAAACGTGACATCCCCGAAGTCAAGAAAATGATTAAGCTCATCAGCGAACAGATGAGATACTACACCGAAGAAGAGTTCCGCGCACTTCTTGCTTCAAACAAGAACTTCCTCGGAGGAGGTCGTGGCTTACAGCCCGACTTCAGTTTTCACCATCGCATGGACAGGGTGAATAACACGCTCTCTTACGGTAGCGGTCATGCCTCTTCATTCACCGACTGGGCTATCAAGGTCTACGACACGCAATACCGTTTTCCGGAGGAATCCATTAGACTGCTGGCCGACTACTATCTTGACGGTATGTGTAAACAGATGGCATTTGGCAAGCAATCCGACCCGGGCATCATGAACCGCGACATTGCACGACCCAGTTCCGGCACACAATCGGCAAGCAACTATATTCCTAACGCCATCCTGCAAATGACAGACTACCGCAAGGAAGAGATTCAGCACATCATCGATCTCCGTCAGGGCAAGAGTGCCGAAGTGTCCTCTTTTGCCAAAACATTCTTCAACACCGAATATTTTGCTTTCCAACGTCCTACATGGTACACCTCCGTCCGCATGTATTCCACACGCAACCGTAGCATGGAGGAACCCTACAACGGAGAAGGCTTTACCAACCATTATCGGGCCGACGGTACGAATTACTTGACCATCACCGGCCGGGAGTATGCCAACATCTACCCTACCTACGACTTCCGCAAGATACCCGGAACAACCGTCATGCAGGCAACAGAGATGCCTGGCGAGAACCAGGTACAGCAACGTGGTCTAACCGACTTTGTAGGCGGTGTAGATGACGGTCTTTATGGGGCTGCTGCCTTTGACTTCATCAGCCCGATTGACGCCGTAAGTGCCAAGAAGGCTTGGTTCTTCTTTGACGATGCCTACATTTGTCTGGGTACTGACATTGCTCATAAGGGGAAAGAAGAAATCTTTACAACGATGAATCAGTGTTACCTCAATGGAGACGTAACGGTGGGCGCCGAAGGTGTCAATGGGAAGTTGGAGAAAGGCGACCACGAGATAAACAATGTTACATGGGTGAACCATGCCAATGTGGGCTATGTCTTTCCTCAACAAAGCAATTCGGTTGGCATCAAGAACAATGCTGTTGAAGGAACATGGACTCGCCTCAACCGGCAAACCACGGTAAACAAGAGCAAGGTAACCAACGACATCTTCTATCTCTATATCAACCACGGTAAAAACCTGTCAAACGGCCGCTACACATACATCGTGCTACCGAATGCCGATGCTGCCCAGACAGCAGCGTATGCACAGCACAACGACATCACCGTCATTGCCAACAACTCCTCGATGCAGGCTGTGAAGAACGAAAAGACAGGCATTGCCTACGCCGTAATGTATGCCTCAGGCATCCTGAACATCAGCGACCGGTTAAGCGTCTACAGCGAAACACCGGCCATGTTACTTGTGCGTTTCAATAGTAACAAAATCACCGAACTCGTTGTTTCTGACCCATCACGTAAGAATTCAGCCTTGCACCTGTCTGTGACGGCCGATGGGAAAACAAAAGAGTATGTAGTTAAGCTACCGCAGGCCGAACTGGGTGGTTCCAGTGTGAAAGTCAAACTGTAAAAGAGAGTTCAACCCAAATCTGTTGACCGATTTGGGTTCGACAAATCCAACAATCAAACAAGCCGTGTGTCCGAGTACGCAATATACTTGGATGCACGGCTAATATTTTTGTACAAAGCGATTATTTAGATTTCACCCCAAGAAAGACGCTACATCCAAGAAGTTCCTATCGTTGCTCTTACAACCCATTTGGGTTTACTTCACTTCTCTCTTTTCATGCTCTTATCTATCGTCCGACCTTAGTCGAACGATAATGGGAAGCCAAGAACTGGGTAACCGAAAGCCATAGTAAGGCGAAGCACAAGGCTACGTGTCGCCTGCAAACAACAGGTCATCACGTGCAATAATAGGCGTAAAGTATTTGTCAGATAACAATAAATACGTAAATTTCGCACGATTTAAAACGAAATCTACACAACATGAAGCAACTTTATACAACATTTCTCCTGGCAATCCTTCTCCTTCTTTCGGGTTGCAAAAAGGAAATGGCAAAGTCAGATTACACAAACGTCATTCCTGCAGACTGTACAGACTTGGTTGCCATCAATGTGAAGGAAGCCATGCAGCTTTCGGGGTTGTACCAAGACGACAAGTTCCTTGTTCAAGTCCTTGACATCTTCTTTGAAGACTCTCCATCCTTGTCCAGCTGCATGAAGACCATGCTCCTTTCAGACACATTACAGGTGGGCATCAACCTGGATGCACCGGTATTTCTTTTTAAAAGCGAGAAACTACTCTCTCCCGCTCTTTCATTCCAAGTGTCCAACTTTGAGAAGTTGAAGGCGAACTTCGCATCCGCGACTCAGCTGGGGATGCTCAGCAAACCGGAAGACAACAAGATCTACCTCTTCCATACCATCAAGGAAGGGAACATCGGTCTGGCCTATAACGATGGGACTTTATTGGTTGTTCTTGCCGACACTCCCCACAAGTTGCAAAAGGTTAAGGGAAACATTGCCTCTATGTTGAAACAAACCGCAGAAGAAAGTATCGTTTCAACCCCGCAATACCAATATATGTCCAATCTCTTAGGCGTCTTCCGCTTCCTCACCACGCCCGATGCGATACCCTTCGAGGCTAAAGGACTGCTACAATTCCCCCAAAATACCAAACTGAACGGAACCATCATTTTTGAGAATGGCAGCATGCGTATGATGATGCAAGACAACGAATATGACGGAGGCCAGATAAACTTCGGACGCCCCTACCATCCTAAGAACAACAACGAGTTACAGGCCATCATGTCGCAGATTATTCACGGAAAGGCCTTCAACATAGAGCTGAATACTCAGGAACTGGCATCCCTGCTCAACCTCAATGTCCTGACACAATTTGCCCCCGAAGAGCCGGAAGTGCAGGCATTGTCAAACATCGTCAACCAAGTTGAATACTTCATTGCCAGAGGGAACACTCATCGCACGGAAATCTTTGTCACCCTGACCAACAAGAGCGATAACGCACTCAAGCAACTCATCCTTATTGCTAAGAGCCTTTTGGCCAATGGTCTATAAAAGCTACCACATATTTCTACACCCGTGAAAATCGAAAAGATTCATCTCCAGCACATACTACCCGATGTCTTTGCTACGGAAAGCCACATTGAATCAGACATCTGGCAAAGAGACATTGTCTTTGAGCGAGGCCGAAACCACCTGGTCGAATCAGCCTCAGGCACAGGTAAATCTTCGCTCTGCAACTTCATCGACGGATACAGAAACGACTATCAAGGCATTATCTGCTTTGACCAGACCAACATACGCCAATATAGCCTCTCCGAATGGACTGACATACATCGACGGAACATCAGCATCCTGTTTCAGGACCTGCGGCTCTTTCCCGAACTCACCGCCCTTGAGAATGTCGTATTGAAAAACCAACTGACCCGACACAAGAAGAAAAAAGAAATCAAGGAGTTCTTTGAGCAACTGAACATAGCCGATAAACTACGCACACCGGTAGGCCATCTCTCCTTCGGCCAACAACAACGCGTAGCCCTCATTCGAGCCCTTTGCCAGCCTTTTGACTTTATCCTCTTAGACGAGCCTGTCAGCCATCTTGACTCTTCAAACAGCGGATTGCTCACTTCCCTCCTCCAGCAGGAAGCCGAACAACAAGGAGCTGGTATCATTGTGACCAGCATAGGACAGCATCCAGACATGTTCTACGACAACATCTACAAACTCTAAAGAAGCTCACTATGAATAGACTTGTATGGAAATTGCTCAGACAACACATCAGTTTCTCACAGCTGACCGGCTTCTTCATTGCCAACCTCCTAGGATTACTCATCATTTTGGTGGGCATACAATGCTACCGGGATGTGTCACCGGTATTCAACAGCGACTCTTCCGACGCCCTTATCAAGAAAGAATATATCATTCTGACCAAGAAGATAAGCACCTTAGGCTCCTTTATGGGAAAGAACAACGGCTTTAAGGCATCTGAAGTAGAGGAAATCCGTTCACAATCCTTCACCCGAAACCTTGGAGTCTTCACGCCCTCTCTGTTCAAGGTCTATGCAAGCGTAGGAGTATCGGGGACCGGCATAAACATGAACACAGAGATGTTCTTTGAGGCTGTTCCCGACGAGTTCGTCGATGCATCAGTAAGCAAATGGGAATATGACGAAGAGAGTCACACCATCCCCATCATCCTGCCGCGCAGTTACTTGAACCTTTACAACTTCGGCTTTGCTCAAACCCGAAACATGCCCAAGTTGAGCGAAGGTCTCCTGTCACTCATCAAACTGAATATCACGCTGAGCGGATCGGGCAAGACTGAAGCCTACAACGGCATCATCGTCGGGTTCAGCAACCGCATCAATACGATTTTAGTGCCACAGTCGTTCATCGACACGGCCAACAATACATTCGCACCCGGCTGGAAATCCCAGCCTTCGCGTGTCATCATCGAGGTGAAGAATCCGACGGACCCTGCCATCAGCACATTCTTTGCCGAAAACAACTATGAGACGGAAGGCAACGACCTCGAGTCCGGACAGATTACCCATTTCCTTCGAATGCTTACCACCCTTATCTTGATTGTCGGAGGCATTATCTGCCTGTTGTCCCTATACATTCTAGTCTTGAGCATCTTCTTGTTGCTGCAAAAAAACACGATGAAAATCAAGAATCTCCTGATGTTGGGATTCACTCCCAAACAAGTGGTTGCTCCCTACATGCTGTTGACCATTCTGCTCACAGCCTGCACCTTCCTATTGAGCATCATGGGCCTGCTGGTCATTCGCGGACAATACATGCCCTTCCTTCAAGAAGCCCTTCCTTCACTTCAACAGTCGGGTATATGGCTTTCTGTCGGCATTTCTACTGTCCTTTGTCTGCTGATTTCAAGTCTTGACATCATATTGATTCGCAGAAAAATAAAAAAAATCGGCCTTTCGGTGTAATTTTCTCGCCGACAGAATCGTCTAATAAAGCAAGAAAAATCACTAATAAAATAATAACATATGAAGAATTTACTGAAAGTATTCGCTACGTGCGCCGCACTTTTGTGCTGCACTACCGCAACATTTGCACAGCAAATGCCCCCTATCCCGGTCGACCAGAAGGTGCGCATCGGCAAATTGGAAAACGGATTGACCTATTACATTCGTCACAACGAGAAACCGGAAAACCGCGTGGAATTTTATATTGCACAAAAAGTGGGTTCTATTTTGGAAGAACCTCAACAAAGAGGTTTGGCACACTTTCTGGAACATATGGCGTTCAACGGTACTAAGAACTTCCCCGGAGACGAAAACGGACTGAGCATCGTTCAGTGGTGTGAAAGCAAAGGCATCAAGTTTGGTACCAACCTCAACGCCTATACCTCGGTAGACGAGACTGTTTACAATATCAGTAACGTACCTACTGAAAAGGAAGCCGTAATCGATAGCTGTCTGCTTATTCTGCACGACTGGAGCAACTTTATCTTACTCAAGGACGAAGAAATCGATAAAGAACGTGGTGTAATCCACGAAGAATGGCGCAGCCGCAACAGCGGCATATTGAGACTCTATACAGAGGCCTCTTCTATCATGTATAAAGGGTCTAAGTATGCCGACTGCATGCCGATTGGTAGCATAGACGTCATTGATAATTTCTCCTACCAGACCATTCGCGACTACTATAATAAATGGTATCGTCCCGACCTCCAAGGTATTATTGTGGTGGGTGACATTGACGTAGATGTCATCGAAGGCAAGATTAAACAAACATTCTCAGACATCAAGAAACCGGAAAATGCAGCTGATCGCATTTATTACAATGTACCGGACAATGAAGATACTTATATTTACATTGGCAAAGACAAGGAAGTTGGCGATGCCTCTTTCAATATCTTCTTCAAGCATGATGTTGCTACCACAGAAGAAAAGGGTAATATGGCTTTTCTCGTCCAGCGTTACGTGCTCAACATGATTAGCAGCATGCTGAATGAGCGCTTCGAGGAAATATCTCACAAGGCCGATGCTCCTTTCACCGGAGCCGGTGTAAGCTATGGAGAGTTCTTCCTGGCCAAGACAAAGGATGCCTTCACTGCTTCTGTCGAATCTAAGCCCGAAATGATTCAGACTGCGCTTCAGGCACTGCTCACTGAAATCGAACGCGCCCGTCGCTTCGGATTCACGGAAGGCGAATACCAGCGTGCCAAAGCGAACTTCCTGCAGAAAATTGAAACACAATATAACGAACGTGACAAAACAGACAACAGAAGGTTCGTACGCGAATGTCAAACCCACTTCCTGGATGGAGAACCGATGGCCGGCATCGAGTTTGAGTATACATTCTTCAACCAGATAGTACCAAACATTCCGTTGCAAGCTATCAATCAAACGATTCCACAGCTCATTACAGAAAAGAACCAGGTAGTGATGATGACCATGCCCGACAAAGAAGGAATCAAGGTTCCAACGCAGGACGAGGTATTGGTAGCCATCAAGGGAATGAAGGATCTGCAGGTAGAGGCATACGTAGACCAGGTTTCAAACGAGCCCCTCATCGCACAACTGCCTAAACCGGGCAAAATCAAGAGCGAAAAGCCTGGAAAATTCGGCACGACAGAGTTTGTGCTGGACAATGGTGTGAAAGTTTATGTAAAGAAGACGGACTTCGAAGCCGACAAAATCCGTATGTCAGCAGTCAGCTTTGGTGGCTCTTCTCTGTTCGAACCAAACGATTTGATTAACACCGACAATTTCAATGACGTGATATCATTAGGTGGTGTGGGTAATTTCACACTCACAGAACTAAACAAGGCACTTGCCGGTAAGAATGTGGATGTGAATCTCTCATTAGGCAACACACAGGAAGGCCTCAACGGACATAGTTCTGTAAAAGACTTCGAAACGCTGATGCAGCTTACCTATTTGTCATTTACTGCTCCACACAAGGACAGGGAGGCATTCGACGCGTTCGTGAAACGCACAAAGACCCAGTTGGAAGCAGCACAGGCCAATCCGCTGTCAACCATCAACGACACTATCTTGTTGGCACTTTATGGCAATCACCCACGCAATCTCTTTATCACTCCTGAAAAGATAGATGAACTGAATTACGACCGTGTATTCGAGATTCATAAGAACCGATTCGGCAATGCCGGTGACTTCACCTTTATCATCGTGGGCAACATCGACCTCGAAACAGCTCGTCCGCTCATTGCACAATACCTCGGTGCTCTCCCCGGCAAGAAACACACTGAAACGTTCCGTGACAACAAGCACGACATTCTGCCAGGCATCCGCACCAAGGAATATGCGAAAGAACAACAGACTCCTATGGCATCAAATATCATGGTGTACTCAGGCAATATGGACTATACGCTCCGCAACCAGACTCTGATGTCTGTCTACAGTCAGACAATGAGAATGGTGTTCACGGAGGAGATTCGCGAGAAGGAAGGCGGCACCTATGGTGTTTCTTGTTCAGGTATTCTCAGCCACTATCCCAAAGCTGATGCTATCCTGGAGATTTTCTACCAAACCGATCCGGACAAGAAGGAACATCTGAACCAGCGCATCGAAGCGTTAGTGAAAGCATCTATGACCGACGGACCAACCGCAGACCACCTGCAAAAGGCGAAGGAGTACATGCTCAAGACGTTCAAAGATAATCAGAAAGAGAACTCTTATTGGATGAATGTTCTTGAAGAATATATTACTGACGGCATTGACTTGACCGAAAACTACGAAGCGCTCGTCAACAGCATCTCCATTGAGGATGTCAAGAACTTTGCTGCCGGTCTGCTGAGCCAGAACAATAAGGTAACTGTCATCATGACCGCACCTAAGAAATGACCATTGGCAATACCGAAACCTCATTCATCAAAACAAAAGAAACTGACTTTTCAACATTCATACCATCAACAAACATTCGCTTATGCTATTCTTTGACCTCAGAAAGCAAAAGAAGTTAGCCGACGAGCGAAATCCAATGTTTGAACAAAACAGGGCAGGAAAGTACCTCATGTACTTCATGTCCCTGTTTTGGATTGGATACCTCATATTCTTTGGTACGCTCTTTGCCTTCGCTCTCGATAACGAAGGCAAAGAGCCTTACCACATGATAAACGCCGGACTCCTCTTCTTCTCCATCATTGATTTCTGTCTCAGAATTCCCTTCACCAAGACACCGTCTCAGGAGATAAAGCCCTACCTCCTCTTGCCCATCAAGCGGCAGCGACTCATTGATTTCCTGCTCATCCGCTCGGGACTGGAAGCCTTCAACATCATCTGGCTGTTCTTCTTTGTTCCGTTCGGTCTATTTACGGTGGTAAGATACTATGGCTTTATGGCTCTGATTACCTATGCCATCGGCATCTGGCTGTTGACAATCATCAACAACTACTGGTACCTGCTTTGCCGTACGCTCTTTGACACCAACGTTTGCTGGGTTTTGCTGCCTCTTGCAACATATGGAGGACTACTGGCTCTCGCCCTGATTCCCGACAACAGTCCAATCTACTCATTGAGTACAGACCTCGGCGAACTTATTATCTGGGAGAACCCCCTACTTGCCTTTGTAGGTATAGCGGCTGTCATTGCCATCCTGTGGATGGTCAACCGCACCGTCATCAGCAAGGTGTTCTACAAGGAGGCAAACCATGTAGCCGACACAAAGGTGAAGCACGTCTCCAACTACAGGTTCTTAGACAGGTATGGTGAAGTGGGCGAATACATGCGCCTGGAGCTTAAGCTGCTCTTCCGTAACAAGACCTGCAAGGTGAGCACGCGTTCGGCCTTTGCCGTTGTCCTGATGTTCTCCATCCTCGTCTGTTTGGATCTATATGGCCAAGCGGGAACCAACTTCCTCATCCTGTATAACTACGTACTCTTCGGACTGACCACGCTCAGCGGAATCATGAGCTACGAGGGAAACTACATTGACGGACTGATGACTCGTAAGGAGTCCATCTACACCCTGTTGCGCTCCAAGTATATCCTCTACTCGCTGGCCGAATGTATTCCTTTCCTCTTGATGATTCCGGCTGCCTGCATGGGCAAAGTCTCCATCCTGACGAGTTTTTCATTTGCCATCCTGACGTGCGGCTTAGTATTCTTCTTGCTCTTCCAACTTGCTGTGTATAACAAGACAACGGTTTCGCTCATGGCCAAGATGACCAGCCGACAGAACAACAACGTGGGCATCCAGTTACTTCTGACAGCCGGAGCCTTCGGCCTTCCACTGCTCATCCAGTTTGTTTGTTCCTCACTCTTTAACGACTGGGTTGCCGACCTCAGCATGCTGCTCATCGGCTTTGCATTCATCATCACCTCGCCCCGTTGGCTCATGAATGTGTACCATCGCTTCATGAAACGACGTTATACCAACATGGAGAACCTGCGCAGCACGCGACAGAAGTAATCGGAAAGTCTGCATACAGGAACCAACAAGCAAACCTTTTGTTACATTTTTTGAGATACAACAGTCATGATTAAAATAGAAAATCTCCGCAAGAATTTCGGTGAAAAGATAGCAACCGACATTCCCAATTATGAAATCCGTCAGGGAGAGATCCTCGGTCTTGTGGGCAATAATGGCGCCGGAAAGACAACCCTTTTCCGACTCATCCTCGACCTTACCAAAGCCGATAGCGGAAATGTGCAGATAGACGGAATCGCCGTCGAGAAAAGTGAAGAGTGGAAACAGTTCACCGGTGCCTTCATCGATGACGGTTTTCTCATCGACTACCTCACTCCCGAAGAGTATTTCTACTTCCTGGGCCGCGTGAACGGTCTCTCCAAGGAGACGGTAGATGAGCGGCTGAAGAGATTCGAACGATTCATGAACGGCGAAATCCTGAATCAGAACAAGTATATCCGCAATTTCTCCGCCGGAAACAAACAGAAGATAGGCATCATCTCGGCCATGCTCCACCACCCACGGCTACTCATCTTAGACGAGCCGTTCAACTTCCTGGACCCCACCTCGCAGGCTATCGTCAAGCACGTCCTGAAGCTGTATTGTGAAGAGCATAACGCTACCATCCTCATCTCCTCGCACAACCTCACCCATACCATCGACATCAGTACCCGCATTGCCTTGCTTGAGAGCGGACACATCATCCGCGACCTTGCCAATGTCGAAGGCTCTGCCGAGAAGGAACTTGAAGACTACTTTGAGGTGAAGTTTGAAGAAGAGACCGAACCCGAAAATGTCTGACCATGAGTTACAACACCTATCTTTTTGACTTTGACTACACGCTGTGTGATTCTTCTGAGGGAATCATCATGTCATATCAGCACGTCCTGCATAGCCACGGCTATCATGACGTGTCGGATGACACGATACGGCTCACCATCGGCAAGACGCTGGTCGACAGTTTCAGCATCATGACCGGCGTGACCGACAAGGCCACCCTGCAACAATGGCATGAGGAGTATGTGCGTTTTGCCGACACCTGCATGACGCAACACACCTACTTTTTTCCTGAGACCAAAGACGTCCTCCTGCAACTGAAAGAAAAGGGGACCCACCTGGGAATCATTTCCACCAAGTATGCCTACCGAATCACCCGCTTCATGGAACAGCATTTCCCGACCGATTTCTTCGACATCGTGGTGGGCATAGAAAGCGTCAAAGAACCCAAGCCATCACCCGAGGGACTTCTACTGGCCGTCCGTCATGTCGGCGAACCTCTCAACCGGGTGCTCTATCTTGGTGACAATGTCATTGACGCACAGACGGCGCGCGATGCCAGGGTAGACTTCTGCGGCATTCTGCACGGACCGACCTCGAAGCAAGACCTCGAGCCTTATCCGCACGTTGCCCTATTGCCCGACCTATGCGGCATCCTTAGTCTCTAACCCAAAAAAAATGGTCATTTAGATAAAAATAATTAGTGCGCTCACTATCAAAATTCAGCATATAATTGTATATTTGCATCAGAAAGGAGTCAAGGCTATGTATGCCATTATCAACAAATCTGTCATTCTCAAAAAAATAACGGGGGGGGGTAATTTTCACATCCTCCATCGTTCCAACATGCCTTGACCACTGCAACAAGGGTGACTACGCACAGTCTTCGGATCTGCGTAGTCGTCCTTGCCTGTTTCAAAACACATTCACAAATAATATTTTTGCGAACGTCATGAAAAGGTTTCTGCTTTCTTTCCTTACTATTTTCCTTCTGATTGCCTGCAACACCACCCGAAGCTACGACAGAAAGGTCGCACAGACGATGCAGATGTCCAACAACCTCACTATGGAATGTTGCTACGTCATTGACACCGTCATGAAAACCTGCCGTGAACATGTGACAGAAATTATTTCTTCCGGCGGATGTAGCGCTTTGGACGAACTATACCTCACATTGGTGAGAAACGGAACTTTTGACTCTCTGAAACTTCACCAAAAAGAATTTATCGAGCAGTCATCACTCCTCTCCAACCCTCCCAAGGAAAGAGAAGAGATGTATCGTGACTTTTGCAACATAATGTTTGACGTCACCGAACTGTGCCGAGAAATCTTGTCACCGGCACAAAACTATATCGAGTACTACAACTCCTGTCACAAAATGATTGAACGCATTCTTTTAGACACCGATGCTTTCAACGTCAAACACGCAGAAAGTCTCGACAAGAAGTAGAGTAACCTCTCCCACCATTACATTTTATGACATCAGTGTGCTGAAACGTTCGACACACCGACAAACTCTCTTATCACGTGTGTAAAAGCACTTTGTCAGGTGACAAACCTCTCTTACACATCATCCGCAACACTTTGCTACCCCGACAAACTCTCTTATCACGTGTGTAAAAGCACTTTGTCAGGTGACAAACCTCTTTTACACATCATCCGGAATACTTTGCTACCCCGACAAACACTCTTGTCACATGTGTAAATAACCTTTGTCGGGTGACAAACCTCTTTTACACATCATCCGGAATACTTTGCTACCCCGACAAACACTCTTGTCACGTGTGTAAAAGCTCTTTGTCAGGTGACAAACATCTTTTACACATCATCCGCAATACTTTGCTACCCCGACAAACTCTCTTGTCACGTGTGTAAACGACCTTTGCCGGGTGACAAACCTCCTTTACACATCATCCGCAATACTTTGCTACCCCGACAAAGAGCCCGAGACATGAGCAAGAGTGTTTACGAAAGAGCTAAATGCAAAACATAGAGGAAAGGGATTATCTCAAATCGGTCAATAGACTCGGGGCCGGTTTTGTCTATATCTTTGTCAGGCCTTCGACCACCTCATCAAAGGCATAGCAGGTTCTGTCGAGATGAAACGGGAAGCAAGATAACACGGATAGAGGTAGAAATGACCAGAAAGCATCTGAAAGCAGCGGCAAGAGCGCTTATCTGCGGTCTATTGACCGATTGTGATTATGCTGGCAGTCCAACCAAGACTTGACTGGACAAGAGGAAATGAGTTTGGAAGAAAGGAACAAGCTTCCAAACTTGTTAACAAATCATAAATAATCAGTGCAAAGAGAACAATACGACTTATAATGTACTACGTTTGCAGTGTACTAATTAAATAATACACTATAACATTATCAAACCATGATTGAAACAAGAAATCTGAACTATGGCTACAATAAGTCTCAGAACGTGTTGAAAGACATTAACCTTCAGATGCCTGAAGGCCACATCTATGGCATCCTGGGGAAAAACGGAGTCGGAAAATCCACACTTCTAAAGATACTTTCAGGCTCTCTGCTTACCAAAGGCGACTATACCATCGACGGAGTGTCACCTCGTTTGCGTAAAAGTTCTCTGCAAGAGAAGATCCGGCTTGTTCCTGAGAATGAGGCTATACCGAACTGCAAGATTGAAGAATTAGGTCCAATTATGCAGAACCTGTACCCCACATTCGACAAGGGAATTTTCGAGCAGGCGATGACTGAGTTGGAAGTTCCCCGTCAGCAGAACCTGACACACATGTCGCTCGGCCAGCAAAAGAAAGCCCTGATAGCACTCTCTCTGGCATGCAACACACCCTATCTCTTCATGGACGAACCGACCAACGGCATGGACATTCCATCCAAAAGTTCCTTCCGCAGGCTCATTGCCTCGGTGGCCAACGAGAGCAAGACCGTGCTCATCTCCACGCATCAGGTAGACGACCTCAACGGTCTGATAGACTACATCATCATACTTGAAAACAACGGTGTGCTGCTCAGCGCTCCAATCTCCGAAATCGGCACCAGACTCTGTTTCGGTCCTAAAGAGAACGGCATGGAGGTAATCTACAGCGAACCAAGCCTACGAGGAGAATGGTGTATCACCGAAAACAAGACGGGCGAAGAAATGCCGGTCGACACCAAACTGCTCTTTACAGCCGTTGTCAAGCATCCCGAAACCTTCAAGCAAATTTTCTCTCAATCACGCTAACCTCACCCTAATAACACATGCAACCATGACAAAGCGTATTCTTACCCTTCTCAA
This sequence comes from Bacteroidales bacterium, assembly GCA_029227175.1. Lineage (GTDB taxonomy): Bacteria > Bacteroidota > Bacteroidia > Bacteroidales > Bacteroidaceae > Bacteroides. The sequence continues at coordinate 43,334 of JAQXZK010000028.1, forward strand.
ATATGACTGGCTGCTCAACAAGCGGAAAGCCCTCACCATCCTCGGCATGTATCTCATTGTATATATATGCCTCACCCTCTTCTATTTCTACATCAAAGGTAGTGTCTCATCCACACCGCAACTACCATTCATTATGCAGAACTTCATACACAGTTACTTCAGTGTACTGCTCATCATAACCGGACTGTACGTCACAACCCTGCTGCATCAGAAGTTCACCAACCCGCAGTCATCGACGACTTACCTGGCACTGCCCGGCACGAGCACAGAGAAATTCATCGTGCTGCTGGCCGACTATGCCATCGCCATTGCAGCCGTGTGGGTCATGTATATCATCGTATTCATTGCCTCTATGACCATCTTCAAGCTCAACGAGCCTTCCTATGACTGGGACATGAATCCATTCTTCTTCCTGACAAGCAAAATACCGACAGAACTGGACATCGCCATCAGCAACCAGTCAGGTGCCTTGGCCGACTCCATATCAGAACTCATCTCTGCCAGCCTCTACATGTCATTCTTTACCTCGCTGCTGAGCCTCTCCTACTACATGGTGCTCAACATGTGCTTCCGTACCAACGGACAAGTGAAGAGCATTGCCCTGTATTTCGGAACCATCGTCCTGCTTGTCATCATCTGTATCTGCACCGTCCTCTCCTTCGCCACCAAGTTACACTACGATGTAGACGACCTGCTACCCGAACAGTTCTGCACATTCCTGGATGTCATCAAGTACATCACCTATGCCGTTCCACTTTACTGTGCCGTCATACTGACCATCCTACATATCCAAATCCGATTCAAGCAAGCAAAATAAACACTACGACATGGATTTTCAGCAAAACACCCAACCAATCTTCATGCAGATTATCGACCTTCTGTGTGACAAAGTACTGCGAGGAGAGTTGCACACTGACGACCAAATCCCCTCCGTACGAGAAATGGCTGTCCAATACGAGGTAAACCCCAACACCGTCATGCGCGCCATCGAACGCCTCTTGGCCTCAAACATCATCTACAACCGCCGCGGCAAAGGGAACTACCTCTGTGAAGGAGCACGCACACAGATACAAGCCATGCGTTGCAAGCGCCTTTACGAAGAAAGCCTGCCACTGCTGGCTTCAGAACTCCAACTACTGAACATAACTCCCGACGAGGTGGCTCGTCATCTCGACAAACTCATTCAAAAACAATCCTAAAAACATAATCATCATGAAACAGATTTGCATCATTCCGACCGTCATTGCAACCATTATCTTCATGCTCCTCTTCCAGTCATGCAATGCACTGCCTTCAAAAGTTGCCGACAAGGCCCTTGAACTCATGGCGAAATATGACTCCACAGACTTCGTCACACGCACCGTAGACCTGGCCGACTTCACCGCCATCAAATGTGGTGGCTATGCCATTATCGAATACCAGCAGGGAGAAAACTACAACATCGAGATAAGCAGCACTGCCGAGTATCTGGACAGCTACACCTTCGAGGTGAAGAAAAAAGAACTGCGCATTGAAAGCAACAAGAACAAATTCAAACGTCCACTCATCATCAGGCTCACCGCCCCCAGACTTGACGAGCTGGACATCAAAGGAGCCTGCATCTTCAAAGCCGGTTCTGTCAACCTGGACAAAGACTATAAGGTACGGGTATCAGGCGCCGCAACCATAGACATCGAAAATCTCTACTGCGAGGATGTAGAAATCGACATCAGCGGAGCAAGCAAACTCAAAGGAACCATCCATGCCAAGAAAGATGTAGAGATAGAGAACTCCGGTGCTTCGAACATCGACGCCGACATCTACTGCGAGAAACTCGAAATAGACTGTAGCGGAGCATCCATGTGCGACCTGACCGTATTCTGCAACGACCTCGACATCGACTGCTCGGGTACAGGCAAAATCTACGTGGAAGGAAAAACACAGAAGCAACGCATCAGCAGCAGTGGTCCGGCCAAGATTGACCTCAGCAACCTGACCACAACCAAGTAACACCACCGTCGGGACGGTTTCCCATTCTAACAGACGAATACACAAGACAAATGCCCGCACATGCGGGCATTTGTAGCATAGACCCATCCGCAACGAAAGTCTGCCAAACCGTCACCCTTCCTTACACAAGAGGCGGAAGACCTGTCGCGTCTCGCCGGCAATCCGGTCCCAGTCAAACGAAGACAAGTCATAATGAAGCGGAGAAGCATAAGGGTACCGAAGCTTGGAAACAAGCAGCCTCTTCCAATCAGACACACTGGCCGGTTGGGCATAATCATCGGGAGAAAGCCGGACAAGACGGGTGGCAGGGAGGTCGCTTACAGCCAAAGGCAGACCGTAGTTCATCGCCTCAAGAAGAGCCAGCGGACAACCCTCGCTAAGCGAAGGCAGCACGAAAAGACGGGCATGACTATAAAGCTGACGGAGCGGCTCGCCAAAGACCGACCCGAGAAAAATCAAATTACGATGTGTGTCAAGGCGGCAAAGAGACTCCTGATAAGCTCTATCACACTGCACAGAACCAGCAATGACAACCTGAAGCGAGAAATCAACTTCACGTACAGCCCGCAAAAGGGTGTCAAGCCCCTTCTCCGGAACGACACGCCCCACAAAGAGAAGATATCTGCCCACACGAATGCCATTGGCCTGCAAGAAGTCCGTCTGCCCGGTTCGACTCACTGGCTCGACACCATTGGGAATGAAAAAAGACTTCCGACGAATGGCAGCAGGAAACTTAGCCATCTGATAGGAATTGACAAAGATAATGCGATGACTGAAACGCAAGGCCACACCCTCGCAAAAACGCAAGAGACATTTCTCCAGACCGTTCCACTTGTCGTGCTCGTAATTGGCACTGTGATAAGTCAACACGACCTTGAAACCCAAGAGACGCAAGAGAGGAATAAAAAGTCCGGGACCAATATTGTGCACATGAACCACATCCACGCGATGAAAAACCAAGTGCATGCAGGAAAGAAAGGTGTGGAGAAGAGCCTCGACGCCCTTGATGCGGGTAGACGGTAGATCTACAAACCTGATGGCCGGTGAAGACTGCTCCAAAGACTGCTTCATGAGATAAGGCTTACGCCGGTAAACCACAATGGCAAAATCCTTTTCCAGACGATCATAAAGATGACGGCAATGAGACTCGACACCTCCCTCGACGCATGGGAATCCACGCGTCCCTATCACTCCCAATCTAATGGTTGGTTTCTCCATACACGCCATTTGTTTTTAAGCACCCACCAAATGGGTTTCCAGGGACGGCGCACCATGTCATGACGTTCGGTGACAATAAAAGCACAATTACGGTGACAATCCTCAACCATCCGCATCACCTCGGCAGCACGAGGAGAACGAAGAATCTCCTCCAGCGAAGCATCGCGTAGATTTCCGATGACCCACTCCTGCTTAGAACCGTTGCACGGAGACACATTCCCACAAGGGTCGACAAAAAAGAAATCACTCAGGGCTCCGCACCGCGGACGATACCCCTCCCCATCCCCACGCAGGCGACGATGAATCGAACGGTTGAAATAAGCCCGTCCCCAATCCTTAAGACGATCCTTCAACCGCCGACGTCTCGAAGTGAGCAAGGCACCGACAAAGCGTTCATGCTCGACCAAAGCCTCGGCACTGACAACCTGATTATCCTCCTTGTGGAAATACCAGGAGTTATGGACTGCCGAGTTAGCCAGTTCCACATCCAGCGCGACACAAAGTTCATAAAGGGGTAACAGGTCCTTATAATTATCGGGAGAGATGACAACCGAGAAGCCTATGTTACGGCACTTGGTCTTCCGCAGTTCAAGCATCGTGTGCAAAGCATGGTCAAAACCATCCTTGATGCCACGCTTAGCATCGTTCACCTTAGGCAATCCCTCTACACTGACACGAATGAGGATGTTAGGGAAGCGATTGGCCAGAGAGACAATCCGCTCGGTATTGTAGCCGTTGGTACTGAGTTCAAGCAAGGCACTCTTTGCATAGAGCGCCTCGAAAATCTCCTCAATGTCATCACGCAGCGTCGCTTCGCCACCTGTGATATTGATGCGAAGCCCCGGCGGGAGTTTTCTATACACATCCACCCCAATCTCTTCCTGAGGCAGAGAGGGATACTTCCAGATGTTGCACATGTTACAATGCGCATTACAACGGAACGTCGTGATGAGACTACCTTGCATTTAAAGAAGAAGATTAGGGCAACTTTTCCCTGCACTGGAAGTAGGGAAAATTCAGCGCGTTTAGAAACTATAATTGATACCGAAACTCAACAGTTCCTTCAGCTGGAAGTAACTGTCACTGCCATTCTTCGGTGCAGCACTATCGTCAAAGCGCGCGTGCACATAGAGTTTGGTTGAAAGATACTTGTTGAGAATGAAGTTGAAGGTGTTTTCCCAATCTATACGCGTCCAGGTATAGGAAGTAAGGTAATCAAGTTTAGACTCGAACGTGATGTTCTTCGCTACCTTCCAAGAAAAAGTTGGCTTTATTTCAGAACCGAAACTATGTTTCAAGCGATCGCCCTCAGCCAAGCCATAAGCAACCTCGTCAACATTCGGGTCGCCAATGAATCGCATGGCGTATGTCAATGGAGCCATGAAGACAGAGAGTTTCACGCGCTTGGTGTTCAACTTGTAGTCCATACCGACACTCAGATTGAAGTCGAGCGGAGCAGCAAAAGAAGAGACCAACGCCTCTTTGTTGGCTTTATACCCATGGAAGAACTGGGTCTTCAACTCGGCAGACAAGGTGTAATACCATTTCTTGGCAGCCTGAACACCCAGTTTGCTTGAGAGACGGACCTGGTCCGTATTGAAAAGGAACTTATGGAACTTGTCGGAAGGAGTAGAGCCAAGACCGACCTTCGCGTCAAGTTGGTTATCCCACTGGACTTTCTCCTTGTCATTATAATTGAGGTTCAGCTGAACAGTAGCCAAGAGTGAATAGTTGCTTTCACCTCCCTTATACCAGTTGTCAGAAACATAGTTCTGCGTAACCTGCAAAGAGTAAGAACCGTAGAACCGCCACCAGTTGGGTTTCTTTAGGTAGATATCTACATCCGACTGCACCTCATCAATGGCATCACGCTTGCCCACCAACTGTGCTACCGTTTTCTTCTTGGACTTTTCCTTGTCCATCTGGTCCTTGAAAGCAGAGACTTCCTCCAGTTCAGTCTCCGTTCTGACAATCTTTTCCGGATGAGCAACGTACGCGTCAAGCAGGGCCAGACTGAACAGACGGTCCTGTTCCTTTTTCCTCGCAAAGTCGGCAGTAACATCCTTGATGCCGTACTGGGTGGCCGAAAGGGATTTGTTCGCCATATACTCGTTCTCAGGCAAATCCACCTGTGTGAACTCATCCATTGGCGAGCGGTAATAGGTAAAGGGCACAAAGAAACGATACATGTCAGGATTGGTAGGAACATAGCGTGGGGTTCCTGAAGCATTCAAGTACTCCAATATGCCAATATGCTTGTCGTACAGAATAGAAACAGTATCCAGCGCAAACGTTCCGTCGTCGTTCGCCTTAAGTTTCTGTACCAGATATTCCTTCAAAAAAGCACTTAGTGTGTCTATTTGGCTTACTTCACTCTCTGTCAATGCCTTTGTGTTCAATGCAGGCTTTGTATCTGTGCTCTCCTGAGCTTTCATAGGGATTATCAGCGCACTCATCATTATGAGCGCAACAAAAAACTTTTTCTTCATTTAGAACCTAATTTTTTGAATGATTTTCACGCAAAAATAACGATTTAATCGAATAACCTATGCCAATCACTTTATTTTTTTTTACTTTTGCAGTCATTTTTAAGTACGCTCTAAAAAAACTAAAACCATTTAAGACATGGACAAAAACACAACTACCGGATTGGTGCTGATAGCCATCCTGCTCATCGGATTCAGTTATTTCAGCCGTCCAAGTAAAGAACAGATAGCAGCCCAGCAACGCTATTACGACTCCATTGCACAGGTCAATCAGCGAGACGCTGCACTGCAAGCCGAAGCAGACAAGGCACTGGCACTGGAAGAGGCGAGAAAAGCAGCCGAAGACACAACTGCTACATTCTATAATGTACGTAAAGGTACTGATGCCACATACACCATCAAGAACGACTTGATTACCCTAAGCATCAACGCCAAAGGTGGCTCGCTGGCGTCTGTCGAACTGAGTCAGTACAAAGAGCAGGATAAACAGTCACCGGTCAAACTCTTCTCTGAAGCCGACATCGAACAGAATTTCATCTTTACCGGGAAAGGCGAAGTCATCAAGTCTGCCGACTATTACTTCCAACCGGTGGCACAGACCGACTCTTGCATCACCATGCGTCTGGCTGCGTCAGCTGACAGATACATTGACTTCAGCTATGCCCTGCACAAAGATAGCTATCTGGTCGATTTCAGCATCAAGGCAACTGGCATGTCTGATCTGCTGGCTGCCGGAAGTCCCATCAACATTGACTGGAAACAAAGGACACGCCAAATCGAGAAGGGCTACACCTACGAAAACCGCCTTTCTGAATTGACATACAAGACCCTCGACGGTGATGTCGAAAACCTCTCTGCCGGCAAATCCGACAAAGAGACGGAAAAGAAAGGTGTCAACTGGATTGCATACAAGAACCAGTTCTTCTCTACCGTACTTATAAACGATGCCGGATTCCAATCAACGACGTTCACCTCTGACCTGGAAGAGAAGAACAGCGGCTACATCAAGCGGTACACTACCGAGACACAAGCCTCTTTCGATGCCGGCGGACAGGAAGCCACACGTATGTTCTACTATTTTGGTCCTAACCACTACAAGACCCTCAGCTCCATCAGTGACACGACAGACAATGACTGGGAGTTGAATCGCCTGGTATACCTGGGATGGCCGTTGTTGCGTTGGGTGAACAGATGGTTTACCATTAACCTTTTCGACTGGCTCTCAAGCCTTGGCCTTAGCATGGGTCTGGTATTGCTGCTCATGACCATTATCGTCAAAATCGTAATTTATCCCACGACCAAGAAGACTTTCCTGTCTTCGGCCAAGATGCGCGTGCTGAAACCGAAAATCGATGCCCTCAATGCCAAATACCCCAAGCAGGAAGATGCCATGCAGAAGCAGCAGGAAATCATGCAGATATATAGTCAGTACGGAGTCAGCCCCATGGGAGGATGCCTGCCCATGATTATCCAGTTCCCCATCCTCATGGCATTGTTTATGTTCGTACCAAGTGCCATTGAATTGCGCCAGCAGAGCTTCCTTTGGGCCGATGACCTCTCTACCTACGACGCACTGGTCACCTTCCCGTTCAACATACCATTCTTGGGTAATCACATCAGCATCTTCTGCCTTTTGATGACCATCACCAACATCTTGAACACGAAATACATGATGCAACAGCAAGACAATGGTGCAAACCCTCAGATGGCAGCGATGAAATGGATGAGCTATATTATGCCCATCATGTTCCTCTTCATCTTGAATGACTATCCGGCAGGTCTTAACTACTACTACTTCGTCTCTACCTTGATAAGCATCCTCACAATGCTATACCTGCGTAAGACGACCGACGAGACAAAGCTCCTTGAACAACTGGAAGCACGCAAGAAAGACTTGAAAACCATGAAAAAGTCAAGTTTTGCAACACGACTGGAAGCTCTTCAAAAGCAACAGGAAGAGCTGAACCGGAAAAAGCAAGGAAAATAGTGAAATAGACACAGACTACCCTCTCCTTGAGAGGAAATGGCTAACATCAAGAGGCAGGACCGACACATAAATCGGTTCTGCCTCTTGACTTCTACAAATGGGGCATCCCTATTCTTCATAAACGCAAGTAACATAGGTAACAGACAACTCTTTTTTGTTTCCTCGCGAGGAAAATTTTGTTACCTCCCAAGGTAGCAACACCTCCGTCTGCCCCTGCATGGCCTTTCCCATGAGGTTGCCTATGCTTTCGGCCACCTGAATCATGGCATTCAGATTAGGCATATCGAGCCTGTTGCACAGGTCCTGATACTTCTTTGTCTGAGACTGCACCACTTTCATCTCTTTCGATAGTTTTCCGGCAAATTCGATGTTTTTCTTGATTATTTCCGAAAATTTATCCTTTAACTCTATGACGAATGAAACGGTTTTCATATTTTTGAGGCGTAATTATATGTTACACAGCATGCTTATAGACTTGATTATATCGTTTATAGTATACTTCTTGTTCCGGAAGATTGGCTTTTCTATTCAAACATCTGCATGGATACAGATTAACACATTATTAGTGCTTTTGTTGAACTGCGGGTTCAGCGAATGGATTTGCGGTATTATCATAGTGTTTATAATCAGGTTTCTTGTATGGTGCCGGAAAATCAACTGTTGAAATTCACCCAGCAAGCGTTAACCCATTCCATACCTTTTTTTGGCTTCTGCATATCGTCGCATGAGTTCCTCTGTCGAGGTCTTTCTTTCTGATGTTGCCGGCTTGTTGGCCGGCTTTTCTTTTTCCCAGGGGAAGACCATGAGGTCCGTCGAGCTTCACGCTGCGGCCGGAGGCCAGATAGTCGGCCATGACCTCGCCCAGCATGGAGAGCACGGCGCGCGCGTCGGCCTCGCTGACGGTGGAGATCTGCGCCAGTTTCTCGGCAATCTTCTTGGTGCTGATGACCTTTCCTTTTGTAATACTCTTCGGGTAGTATTTACCCTGTGGATTCATGGATATCTTGTAGTACATGTCTTGTCTTTTTGTTTGGTTGGTTGGTTACTCGTTCTATACGTACTGAAAAAGGCCGTTTTGCCATTTATATGATAGGACCTTGCCATTTATATGATATGACCTTGCCATTTATATGATATGGCTTTCGGCCTTTTTACGGGGTTCTTCTCTCGGCCACCCGTCAGCCCAGTGCCTGATAGCCGCTGCACATGACTACGCCTGCATCTGCCTTCTTCGGCATGCAGATGAAGCGGTGAGAGAAGTTGATTTTGTTGCGCTGGTACTCCGGGTCTCCGGCCGCATCGCTGTAGTACATCTTGGTTGAGCCGGTAGCTTCGTCTACTATTTTTAGTTTAAAAGAAACAGTATTGTTTGCCATAATAAATTAAATGCTTATGTTTGTAGCGGTTAAAATGTCAACGAAATAATATGAAAGGCTTGTTCTTTTTAAAAGCGTTTACTTTCCTCATTTGTATACTCAACTTAGGATTGTTCATATACACATTTTACAAGTCTGTCACATTGGTTCTTTATGTCCTTTTTGGTTGGCCGAATATCAAGCGTTAACCCATTCCATACCTTTTTTTGGCTTCTGCATATCGTCGCATGAGTTCCTCTGTCGAGGTCTTTCTTCCTGATGTTGCCGGCTTGTTGGCCGGCTTTTCTTTTTCCCAGGGGAAGACCATGATGTCGCTGGGCGCGAGTCGTTGACGGCTGTGCGGCTGCAACATGCAGAGGCTGGATGGAAACCGGTACAACCTACAGTACCGAACCGTACGCGACAGCCACGTGCGACCCGAACACGCAGCACTCGACGGTGTCACACTGCCGCCCTCAGACCCCTTCTGGGAGACCTACTACCCGCCAAATGGATGGAACTGCCGCTGTTCGGCCATACAGGTGCGCAAGACCAAGTACCCG
>JAQXZK010000029.1 GCA_029227175.1 Bacteroidales bacterium
ATGGAGAGTAAGGAGTTCCACGAAACGCTCGCCAAAGCTACCGCCATTCACAACAAGAGCCTTATCCTCCTTGGTGAGGCAGTTCATGATGGCAGTCTCCATACCGCCCGACCCTGAGCAAGTCATGAATACCACACGACTATCCTCAGTGGTATGAGCAAATTTCTTAACAAGACGCTCATTTTCGAGCATCAGTTCCGAGAACTCTGCAGTTCTGAAATATGGCACCTGTTCGGCACCAATGGCGCGTACAGCGTCTGATGACTGTACAGGGCCCACTGTAAAATTGATCATATTTAGTATTTCTTAATTTCTATTATGAATTATGTTAAGGGCTTTTGCCTCATCACTATCGTTTACAAATACTTCAAATACAATTGGTTCTTTGATATTGACATCAGTAAACCTTCCTATATTAGCATTGAATTCATCTTTGTCGTGAGCACAAAAATACTTGAAGCCTAAATCCTCAGCAAAGTGCTTTACAATATCTTTTGACTTATGGCAGAAATGCCCCTTTGCGGCCACAAATGGATCAACGTCTTCTCCCAACAATCTATATGACATGGCATAGGTCTTTTTGAACTCTACACCACAGCCATTGTTTACAATCATTATTCTCAGGTTGTTTCCTACAAAGCGGTTGCCTATACTATTCATGTCGTAGAAGAATGCCAAATCACCCACTATACAAAAACTCAGCTTTGAAGGATTGACCACAGAAGCACCAAAGGCAATAGAAGGTACTCCATCTATGCCAAAACCACCAGTAGGACACAAAACCTGGACGTCTTTATTAAACTCTGCATAGTTCCATGTACGCAGAGTGTTAAGAATGCTAAGTGTGATAGTGGAACCTGATGGAATCCAAGACGCAGTGTTTTGTGCAATCCAAACATTAGATAGTGGCATTTCGGATAGTTGTTCGCATACAACTTTTTTAAGTTGTTGATTTCGGCTGAGCACCTCCTGAATAAATGTATTTTCTTTTATCGATCCGTTGCTTGAGTAATGATTGAAGAAGGTCTCTTCTGTCATTTCAAACACATTAACAAGATTGCGGAAGTAGTCACGTATCTCACCATCTGCGGACACTCTCCATGTCTCCTTGCTCTTAATCATACGAGGGCTTCCTTCTTCTCCGGAAATCTCACCTATATGGATACAAAGATCTAATTCGTAGGCAGGTATATTAGCTTTGTTCAGAGTCGCCTGGTTGATGGCAAGAGCGAAAAGGTTCTTATATTTTCCGTTATAATTACTTGTATGATCACAGAATACTACTGCATTATAACAAGCACAGAATTTGTCAACACATTCAGTCAATTCTTTCGACCATGCTAAATGATTTCCAACGAAGATGCCAATCTTTCCAGATGGAATTTCTGGTACGTTTACAAAACTATCATAACGCTCAATTTTTCTAACAGCAGGAATTTCCTTGTGTGTTAAAGCAGTTGTCTCGTTGTAACCGTATGCTGTAATAAGGTTGATGTGGGCAGGACCGCCACCATTACGCTTTAATTCCAAAATTGCTTTATTACCAGCAATCATGCAAGCCCATTCGTCGTCAGGTGTCCTAACAGTTGACATCTCAACTGAAATATTAGCAACATCGCTTGGAGGAGCTGTTCTGTCTGTCACCTGAGCGAACATGTGTCCGATTCTGTTTGTAGGCTGTGAAGACGTTACTGCAAGGATTGGCAGTTTGCTATAATATGCTTCTGTCATTCCTGGCATATAGTCACGAGCGGCCGTTGCACCAGTACAACTGATAACCACTGGCTCTCCGGTTTCAAAAGCCATTCCACATGCTACATAAGCAGCAGAACGCTCATCTACAACAGAAATTATATGAAAGAATGGATCATTCTGAATACTTCCCACAAATACCGAGTTTGCAATACCTGGGGATGCAACTACATTCTTTATATTATGTTGTTTTAGAAGTGAAATCAAAATCTGATGATTCCTTTCTCCTGTGTAATAGTGTTCCATATTTATCAAAAATAATATCTTATATTTTCTTTAGTTATATTGCCAGCACCACCAGTCATATAAACAATATCACCTACAACAGTACGAGCAATATTACTTACCATAATAACTGCCATATTGGCTATTTCTTCTGGTAAGGCATATCTGCCAAGAGGTATCTTTCCATGTGAGAGATCATTTGTGTCATTCAAAAGCATAGGAGTTGCGGTCGGGCCTGGAGCAATACCATTGACAACAATCCCTAAAGGAGCTAAAGAACGAGCATATCCTTCAGTTAATCCTCTAATACCCCATTTAGACACGCAATATGCTGAATTTGCAGGACAAATACCAGACGATGACGCAATATTCAATATATTTCCTTTGATAGAGTTTTCCTTCATGTACTCTGCAACAAGCTTAGTAAAAAAGAAAACTCCTTTTAAGTTTGTGTCTAATATAGAATCGTATTCTTCTTCTGTCGCGTTAGTAATATGCCCTCCAAGAATACCTGCATTATTAACGAGAATGTCTATTTTGCCCCCTCTAAGCAATTCTATTGCCTTCTTTAAGTGTTCGCTAAATTCAGAGACTTTTGTGTTGTCCATAGCAATAGCGAAGGCTTTATTCTGCAGACCTGTCTCTTTATGAAGGCGATCGCATGCAACAGTTACTCGCTCCATAGATCTACCAGTAATTACCACGTTAGCACCTGCATTTATAAAGGCTTTTGCAATTTCAAAGCCAATACCGCTTGTACCTCCCGTAATAAAGGCATTTCTGCCTTTCAGTAATTCATTTTGAGAAAGGACATTTACTTGAGGTCTTACAACAGGAATTCCCTCTATGATATACCTCATGACTCTTTTTAGCCTCTTCTTGAAGTCACCCATATTACTTACAATTTGATAATGCTTTACTTAAATACTCCATTGAACCTACTCGAGCTTCTGCAATTCGATTGTGAACCGAATCGTAATCAATAGATTCTGCAACAGATTCTGATCCTGTGATCAACTTTCTATCTGACAATCCCATAAGTTCAAGAACTTCATCTATCTTGATGTCACATTGCTCACGTGAGAATACAACGAATGGTCTTCTATAGTGAACTCCCATTATCATACCATGGAAGGAATTCGTAACAAGGTATTCTGCATGACGAACCAGTGAAAGGAATTCTTCCACTCCTGCCTCATAGAACATTCTGTGTCTATCAGCATTAGTTGCACGAAGACTGATGTCAATAACTTTCCAACCGTTTTTCTTTGCCAGCTCATCTGCATAGTCAAACATCTTTTTGTTGTATCTGCGAGCATATAACAAAAGATATTTCTGCTCTTCAAGACGTTCTGGTACTGCTATAGTCTCAAGGTCATCTTTTGTCATCAAAAGAGTTGGATCAAGAACGTGCTGAACTGGTGTTGATGAATGCTCCTTAATATAAGGAAGCATCCAATTCTCGCGTATTCCAAGTGCCTTGAAGTTGCCAAGGTGATGAGTCAGTATCTTATAGGTTTCATCATTAAAATGTGAATCACCAAAACTTGCCGCATAAGAAATACTATAGCCATTACGCATAACAGGATAGTTAGCATAATAGCCATCATCCATGCCGAACTCATCCACACAAAATATGGTGTCGCTACCGCATACAAAACCATCAATGTTTTCGTCTTCGACAATCTCATTGAAGTTCTCTTTTGTATAGACCTTCTTTGTACGGTTGAATTTCTCTGTATAGAATCTCTCAAACTTCTCATAATTAATGCGGATAGCAGGAAGACTGAGTTCACACATTCTGCGTGACTCCTCATCCGTATCCCACATATTTTTCATAGGATTAAGAGGATCATTGTCTTTCAAACAATCTGGACAGTAATCAACCAATACAGGCTTATGTCCCAATTTCTTAATCGCCTGAGTCAAAGCCCAGGATTGCAAAGCCGAACCATAGTTCGTAAAGTTTGCATGTATGTTATAACTTATCTGTGCAAATGTTTTCATTGTTATATAAAGATTTTTAATTTCCCTAATTTTAAAGAACGCAAAATCGAATGCAGACCTTCCTCTCTGTGAAAGGAATATAAAAGCTAGAGGTGGTTTCTGCCTTGGTATGTTGCACTAATTTTTCACCGCAGTGAAAAAAGCTAAAGTCCTGCGGCAATCCTTATTGCTGATGACTGAAGATTGATTGCTGATTATTGATTAAAGATTTGCTTGTCCAGTCCTATCCACTTCTTCTACTACCTGAAGCAGATATTGTCCGTATTGGTTCTTAAGCATGGGCTTTGCGAGTTCGCTCATCTTATCGGCTGTAATCCATCCCTTGCGGAAGGCGATTCCTTCAAGACAGGCAACTTTCAAACCCTGACGTTTCTCTAACACCTCTATGTATGTAGATGCCTCAGAGAGTGAATCATGTGTTCCAGTGTCGAGCCATGCGAAGCCACGGCCTAAGGTCTGCACTTTAAGTTCTCCATCTTCAAGGAATCGCTGATTGACAGTCGTTATCTCATATTCTCCACGTGCAGATGGTTTGATGGTCTTAGCCACATCAACAACTTTGTTGGGATAGAAATACAATCCAACAATAGCATAGTTGCTCTTAGGATGCTCGGGCTTTTCCTCAATGCTTAGACAATTGCCGTCTGCATCAAATTCAGCAACACCATATCTTTCAGGATCTGATACCCAATATCCAAAGACAGTAGCCTTCTTGTCTTCCTCGGCAGTGCGTACTGCCTCTACGAGCATGTTCGTCAAGCCTGCACCTTGGAAGATGTTATCTCCAAGTACAAGGCATGCTGCATCATCACCAATAAAGTCTGCACCTATTGTGAATGCTTGTGCGAGTCCATCGGGCGATGGCTGCTCTGCATACTCGAACTTCACCCCGAAGTCGCTGCCATCGCCAAGCAGTCGTTTGAATCCCGGCAAGTCGAATGGAGTACTGATTATCAATATCTCACGGATGCCGGCAAGCATCAACACTGAGATAGGATAATAAATCATCGGTTTGTCGAAAATAGGAATCAGCTGTTTGCTGATACCTTTGGTGATGGGGTACAACCTGGTACCCGAGCCACCGGCTAATACTATACCTTTCATATATTTATCTTAATATATCTCCACCATTCAGACTTACCTGAAAAGTTGCTCATTAAAAACAGGCAGTATCTGAACAGTGAAGATGATTAGTATAACTTGTCGTTAATATCAAAAGCGAGCACTGCATCTTTAAGCAATCACACCGTCTTCGCCCACTTGGTATATACCCCCTTGTTCTTGGGATATATCTCAGTATTGACATAATACAGACCATCGAAATGGACCAATGAAGTATATACGCACTTGCCTATCAGGTCATCACCGAACTTGATGCCCTCGGGAGATACCACAATCTCATCGTGCCAGGGATTGGAGAAGGAGTAGTTGCCATCGACGTGCTTGCCGTTGCATACGAAATACATCGGTTCGGTGCAAAAGGTCTGGGCGGTCTTGTCAGCCAACTCGGACTGTCCCATTCGACGGAGGTATTCGCTATATAAAGGCAGCATCTTCATAGCCGCCACGTTGCACGCATCATCATTGGCATCCAGATGATGCACCTTATTATGATGTATGAAATCCTCCTCGTAGTCGTAACAGTAATAGCCATAAGAGCAGGGCAAGGCAAAGCTCTTTTCCAATAGCCAGAACAGTAACTCCCGCCATGCCGTGAATGTTCCTTCTGCTGCCTTCTGCGTTATCCAATCACGTAGCGTCGAGTTGCGCAGCCCATCCTTGTATTGCTCATACAACTCCTCCAGCGCAGCCGTAATCTTGTCGGCACGTTTCACGGAAGTGGTCACCATCTGTGCGGTAAACATATATGGACTCTTCATATAGCCATTGTGCATCTGCAATGCCTCATATTGGTGGGTATCGTTCACCATGTCCTCCATGGCCAGTACGATGAAATAGCTGATTCTCTCCACCTCCGCAAAGAAATGGCAATATTGACTGAACACTTGTTTTACCTTTTCGTACAGTTCAAGATAAGCCTCACCCTTAGCCCTTAGTTTTTCTTCCTTATTATAGATAGAGCTCACACGCCCTTTTATCTTCTTTTGCATGGGGTATTCCGTGGGAGGCATGATGGCAGTCTTCTTCTGAATAGGCTCAGGCGAACGGGGAATCAACTTGGGCTTCTCCACCTTCGTCACTGCACCTCGCTTCAGCTCCTTTATGCGTTTCTCGCCGTATTTGTCATTCGAGTATTTCTCCACGAGAGCAGTGATGTCGGGCAATGGATATTCCTTTGACAGCTGCTTCACATACTCTTCCTCGCCATGCTTGATCAGCCTTGCCCCAAGCAGAACCAGGCGTTGCATCAGCGGCACCGACTTCTTCATCATCCTTATGGTCATTATATCGTCCTCAACAATTCTTCTTTCCTTCTGGATGTCGTCCAGGTTGATCTTCCGGGTATCATCATCCTTCAGCCATTTCATGAAGAGTTCGTGATGGAGGTTTGAAAGTTCGGTGTCGTAATGCAAAGCATTGGCATACAGGAGCGAGAGCTTTGCATCAAGGGAGAGTATGGTGGTGGAGGGGAGTGGCATAATAAACCTGTTGTACTAATTTTTCACTGCGGTGAAAAAAGCTAAAGTACTGCGGCAATTCTGATGACTGATTATTGATTACTGATTGTAA
>JAQXZK010000030.1 GCA_029227175.1 Bacteroidales bacterium
GGTTTCCGCACCCGCTCCCACCCCTGTTAATATGGAAGCGGCCGGCCTCGTCAAACCCGTCGCCCACCAAAGGGGGCCCGACGGAGTTGGAAGCACCGCCATAGAGGACAGGGCGTCCCGCGCTCAACTCCTCCTTCAGGATTTTTCTCCACTCATCGATAGAGAAGCAGTCACGTGTCAGGTAACTGACATTCGGGTGATATTTGAAATAGGTTGAAAGGGCTCCCGGAATGTCCTGGGTATACGCTGCCGAACCACCGTCGGCAGAAAGTCCGTATTCCATATTGACCGACACACCACAGGCTTTCATCAGCAATGCCACGGCATCTCCCTGTTCGGTGGTGTACTGATCCGGCTTGTAGGTATCGAGCATATTTGCCCAGTCGAATGGATTGTTATCATAGTTGAAGGCAATCGTGACAGGCGTCGTACCGTCACCCGTGTAGGAATTGGTGCCGACACCGCAATCCGGCCATTGGTGATACTTCATCACCTGTGCCATGGCTGTGGCCACACAACCAGTCACCGTGAGTTCCTTCTCGTTGCTGCTGTTCTTCTTCTTGGGACAGAGCAGGTTGTAAGGTTCATGCTGATCCCACATGATACCGCCCAACAAGGGAGCCACCTTAGCGGCGGCACGTGTCGTAGCTGTCTTTACCTGACTATCGAGACTGAAGGTCGTAGTGTTGTCTGACTCCGTCTGACCGTTTGCAAGCGAAACAGGCCTCCACGCCGGTGCTGTCTCTGCACCGGATTCATCGTTCAGCGCAGCCAACTGCTCCACATAGGTAGAGAGCCAGTAGCGCAGGTTGTCGGGCATGTTTTCCTTGACAAAGGAACCCTCGTCCGAGTAGGCCAACACGTCCACCATACGGTCGTCGGCAGAGACGATGACGTAGCCTTTTGTGTCGATATTGAACACGTAGAATGTCGGCTCACCGTCGAAACGAGTCGTCGCCTTTGACAGAGGCAGTTCGTTTGATCGGGCCACTAACACCAGATTACCGGTAGCACGAGTCGTTGCCTTTGCCTGCTGCATGAAACGAAGGGCTACAAGTTGCGCGTCACTTACCGAGCGCTGGGCTGCCTGCGACATAAACGACAGGAGCAGCATCAAAGAAAAGAGAAATGTCTTCTTCATTATCTGTGAATATAAAGGTGAGTTTGCATAATTCGGTACAAATTTACAAAACATCAGCAACATACAACATTTTTTTCGGAAAAATACATACATCATAGATATCCCCCAAACAGTTCATCTGATTGGGATTGAAAACTAACCCCCAATCAGTCAACAGACCGATTGGGGCTATAACGACAAAGGCTGCCCGAGCGGACAGCCTTTGTGCGATTAAATAAGTAAAGTTATTACTTGAGCTTAGATTCGAATTTCTTCAGACCTGCATCCGTGCGAGGAGTCTTGTGTTCCTTTACACCGGCATTCGGATTGAATGTACCGGCTGACGGAGCCAAGTTGCCCTTGCGGTTCTTGAAGTCCATGAGCTTAGGTTCTTCCTTCTGAATATTTGCAGGCAGAGAAGCAACAGAAGTATTCTTCACTCCACAGATGTTATATAGAGCCGTGAGAGAACCACCTAAATCCGGGACGTAGAATACCATACCCACGTTCTCTTTTAGCAACGAGGTGAATGCCAACTTGCCGTTTTTCTTCACGATACCTGCTATAAGTAAGTTTTTATCTTGATAGAGTTTCTCTGACTCAGGACCGAAGCCCAAAGCAAGAACATTGTATTGGGAATTACCAAGTACCAACGGATTATCAATTGCCTGCGCATCATAGTACAGGTAGCCATCCTTATATCTGAGGTAAACAGGGTCTTCCCAATTAGCCCGGACTAAAAAAGTTGAGAGGTTAAGTGCCACCATCCAGTCACCGTCTTCATCCTTACCGGCATCCATCAACAAGATAGGATATTCAATTAAATAGTCATAATCCAACCAGTCGGCAGCCTTCATGTTATAGACGCCCAGATAGTCAGCCTTAGCCGCACCTTCCAGATCCTTCAAGGTATATACCTCAGGATTTTCCAGTCCATAGTACACCTCTTCGAAGTTACCGAAGTCCATATCCTTCTGGCCAGCCTTGTTCTTAGAGAATGCATTGACTGTCAAAGTGATGACCGGACAACCGGTACTCTTGTCAATCTCTACCGTACCCTTCTTAACCTTCACATAGATTTCCTGGCCGAGGATGATAAGACCAGTCTTCTGCTCGTTCTTCACGTCAGTGATTTCTGACTTGGCGTTGAGGTCTTTCGGACCATCGTCGCAAGAGAAGGTCAAGCCGTAGCCACCGCCGAAGTAGTTGAAGAGGTGATAGAGACACTTGTCACCATCGTTGTTGTAACGCATCTGCACGTCACTTATCGTTGCAGGATTTGCACCATCGGCTGAGAGTATCATAGACTCTGCCTCACCATAGTTCATGAGGCTATAGCTGTATTCCTCATTGTAGTCGATAGTACGGTTAAAGCCGTCAGCGATAAAGTAGTCCTGAGCCTCACCGAAATTATAACCATAACCTGTTGCCTTACCGGTATTCGGGTCTACGAAGAAAAGGTAGTCGGCCAGATAGAAGCCACCGCGCTTGTCGTAGAAGTACTTGCCCAATTGATTATTCTTTTCTGCCCAGTCAGTCCAGTCTTTATACTTACCACTGCCAGCCCAATAGTCCTTACCATAGAACAACTCGTAGAAAGCTACTATGTCACCCAGGTAAGCGAGACGACCATCTTTGAGTGTAAAAACATGCTGTGCAGGAATGCGAACCTGATTGGTCTTAGTATTCCAGGTGAAATATATCTCTGCAGAGAATTTATAGGAATCCTCATCCGTCGTGATGCGACAATTGTAGTTGTTGTTACCCAAATCCTGATATTCCATAAGTGCACGGAGAGGTTCCTCAAACAGGACTTCACCGGGTGAAGTAAATGTACCGTTGAAACCACTATCATCGGGATCTTTCTTACCCCAAGGCAACCACTCTGACGGTCTAACGACGGTGAATTCGTAAGCAGAGAGTCCGTACTCGGAAGTCTCGCTGCCAAGGCTCAAGGAGATTTTGTACTTCTTGTCTTCTACCACCTTAGAGTCGTCGAAGGTAACCTTTATAGCAGATACATCAGAACCTGCTGCAAACTCCACGGTAGCCGGTACGGTGAAGATGGGGTCGGCAGTAGCCGTCAAAGAGATGGTCTGTGCTTCGCCTTTCTGCACGCGATAAACCGGGATTTCGAATGTACCTTTACAGTCGGTCAGGTCGACAGAGGAAGTAGTCACGCTGCTCGGGAAGTAAACTTCAGCAGTCGTAGGCTGCTCGGCCGGAACGTACTCCGGCTCCTTCTCGTTACCGCAGGCAACGAGTGTTGCTGTAGCAGCAACAGCCAACATGCTTAAAAATATATTCTTTATTGATTTCATTTGAATTACTTTTTTAAAGGGTACTTATTCCTAAACAAACAGACTGTTTATTTTTTAGCTTCTGAATAAACGCCTTCCTTTGAAGGATATGCGACGGTAGCTGTCGGGTTCGGGTTGTTCTTGCCCTGCAATGCTACGTTTGCATCCAACTCATCCTGTGGAACACAGAAGTTCCAGTTAGGCTTGATATCCTTACAGTTAAACTTAAAGGTGTCGTCCGGGGCATTGGTGCCAGCATAGTTCTGCATCACGCCCGGTTTGAGACGCTTAGCAAACGCGAATGCCTGACCTTCACCCCAGAACTCGATACGCATTTGCTTGAGCACTTCGAGCTGCAACTCGCGCAGGTCGCTGGTGTTAAAGTCATAGTCCGGCTGACGATAGGTTGTCATGAAGGAGTTGAGTTTATTCACACCCTTAGAAAC
The DNA here is from genome assembly GCA_029227175.1 of Bacteroidales bacterium. Classification (GTDB taxonomy): domain Bacteria; phylum Bacteroidota; class Bacteroidia; order Bacteroidales; family Bacteroidaceae; genus Bacteroides. The sequence continues at coordinate 3,867 of JAQXZK010000030.1, forward strand.
GCCTTCAGAAGCACCGATAGCCTCAGCCTCCATGAGGTAGAATTCCTCTACGCGCATCACTGGCACGTCTACTGCTGCACCGACAGCGTAGTTTTCCCAGTCGCCGTTGCCGCAACGGAACTTCAGAGAGAGATATGCCGGAGCGTCGTCCTCGATGTATGATTTGGTACGAACGGTCTCGTAGTTGTAGAAGTCGTACTTGCCCGGGTCGAGGAAGGTGTACTTACGGAAGTCGCTTTCGGCGATGCCGTCATAGAGTGAACGGTCGATACCCGGGAATGTGAGTGAAGAATAGCCCCAATCAGCCTCGCCAGACATCCATCCGGTGAAGTTGCAGAGGTTACCCATGTTTTCAGCAGAGTAGTGGAGATACCACATCCAAGACTGTACGGCGGTGTTGAAACCTGACTTGAGGTCGAGCCACTGTGTCTGGGTGGTAGGAGCGCCACCGAAGGTGTCGATAGCCAGACGTGCATACTTGGCAGCATTCTTGTAGTCCTTGTCCCACATGTAGACGCGAGCCTTCACACCGTAAGCAACGGCGAGTGTCGGGAACAAGCCACCTGCAGAAGAAGTACCCTGGAGGAGTTCTTCTGCCTTGTCGAGGTCGGAGAGAATGAAGGCAACCATATCGTCGTGCTTTACACGCGGGTTGTTCTTGGCCTCTTCACCGGTGGTTTTCTCGGTTACGATAGGAGCAGTCAGGCCAAGCACACTCTTCACGTCGGTGTAGATGTTTTCAACCGGCTCCCAGAAGAGCATCAGGTAGTAGTACTGGAACGCACGGTCTACATAGGCACGGCCTACGTAAGACTTCATGACGTCTGTTACGTTCGGGTCTTCAAGATCTACCGCAGCGATAACCGAGTTGGCAGACTTGACGAACATGTAGAATGAGAACCAAGAGAGGTAAGCAGGATAAGAATCCGGGCCCATGTTACCGGCAGCCGGACAGGTATTGTAGGCACGATACCAGTCGTAACCGGAGTTGGAACCCAACGGATACATATCGCCGAGCAATTCGGTCTGTGCAATCATCATAGCCGGATAACCCATGTCGGTTTCATGTTCCTGTTCGCCAAACACGAGGTAACCTTGAGCCATCTGAGCCGGAATACCGTTCACGGAAGCCTCGATAGCCGAAGCAGAAGAACCGACCTGCTCAGCGGTAGCAGAACCACCTTCCGGGAATGTTTCTTCAATACAACTTGAGAGCATGAGCACTGAAGTTGTCAATACAGCAAATATCTTAGTTAAATTTTTCATATTCCTTATTCTCTTTTAAAATATTAGAACTTAACAGTCAAACCACCTGAGATGGTACGCATCGGAGAGTAGGTGGTAGCGTTCGGAGCACCAGAGAAAGACTGACGCGGGTCGAAGCCTTTACGCTTAGACCAGTAAGCTACGTTCTCAGCTGACAAATATAGACGGAGAGAATTTACGAGGAACTTTCTGGTCCACTTGTTCGGGAGTGTGTAACCAAAGTTGATGTTCTCGATGTTGAGATAGCTTGCAGAGGTCAAGAAGCGTGTAGAAGCTGGCGAACTGTAAACATCGCCGAAGCAGAAGCGTGGAATCACACTCTCAGTATTTTGAGGAGTCCATGAGTCGAGGATATCAGCATGGTAGTTGTAACCAGCAGAGGTACCTGTCGGTGAAGACATGAACTGCGCGTAAGTAGAGTCGTGTAACTTACCGCCCAACTGATAAGAGAAGTTGATGGCGAAGTCGAAGTCGTGGAAGCGCAGGCTGGTACCGAAACCACCGTACATCTTAGGAATAGATGTTTCGTTGGTTACGTAGTAGTCGGCCTGTGAGTAGTCGGTCGTAGTAGTACGAGCAAATATCGGGTTGCCGTCGGCATCCTTGGCGGTCTTGTCTGTTACGTACCACATAGCCTGACCCTTTTCGTTTACACCGGCATAGTCTTTGTAACGCCAGGTGTACATGGACAGGCCTTCGGCAATGAATGTAGAACCGCTGACATAACCCTTATACTCGTTGCCTTCGGCATCGAAGCATGATTCGGTCTTCTTGTCCGGGTGCAACGCAGTGATGCGGTTCTTCAAGGTTGTAGCGTTGAAGTTCACATCCCAGGTGAAGTTCTTCTTGTTGAAGATGTTGAGGTTCAAGTCCAATTCGACACCGGTGTTGTAGAGGTCACCAACGTTGTCCATGTAAGAAGAGTAGCCCAAAGACGGAGCCACGGAGAAGCTGAAGAGCATGTCGGTTGTCTTGGCATAGAAGTATTCCAAGCTACCTGACAAGCGGTTAAAGAGCTGGAATTCAAAACCGGCGTTGAAGTTGGTCTTTGTCTCCCAGGTGATGTCGCGTGTACCCTTAGATGCAAATGAGGTACCTACGTAACCAGCAGAGTTGATAATGTCGTAAACATCGGTATAGCGATAAGCGCCGATGTTGTCGTTACCCTGTGAACCGATAGAAGCCTTTACCTTCAATTCCTGTACCCAAGGAGCTGAGAACCAAGATTCCTTGCTCATGATCCAGGCAGTACCGAGTGACCAGAAGTTACCCCAACGGTATTCAGGAGCGAAGCGAGAAGAAGCGTCGCGACGGAAAGAACCGGAAGCGAAGATGCGCTCGCCGAAGTCGTACTGTGCACGGAAGAAGTAACCTTCGTTGTTGTACTCGGCCTTAGAAGAGTATGCACTCTGACCGTCAACTACGGCACCGTCCAATTCCTTGTTGGATTGAGAGAACATCTGAGACTTGGAAGCACCCACGGTGTAAGAGAGCTCGCGAGAAGATTCGTGACCCAACAAGAGAGAGAGGTTGTTGTTCTCGCGGAAGTTTACGGTATAGTTAATCAACTGCTGGAAGTTGGTATCGAATGTACGAGAGTGAGACTTCGAAACGGTACCACCTGTTGAGTCGAACTGACCGTAGTATGGGTTGTAGACGGTTGTACCGCGGTATTCCTGCAAGCCGTATGTACCGTTAACGGTTACTGTGAGGCCCTTGAGAATGTTGATGTCGGCATAACCGTAACCGGTAGATGCGTTACCCTCGCTGTTGCGGGTGTTGAGCATAGAGTCAAGGATCGGGTTGGCGTCAGAAATCCAAGGACGAACATAACCAGCGTTCATACCGTTACCGTAGTCCATCATGCTGATGCCGTTAGAGTCAACCTTCACATTACCGTCTGCCGTACGTACATAAATAGGATAGATAGGAGCCACCTGTGTGGTGAACGCCCAGATGTTACCGGTAGAGGAAGATGAACCGTTGTTTGCCAGAGAGTTGTAGTCGAAGTGTGTGAATGACATGTTGGCACCCACCTTCAACCACTTCTTAGCCTGTACTTCAGCCTTCAAACGGGCTGTGATACGCTCCATGTCAGAAGCCTCTGTGATACCTTCGTTCTTCAAGTAACCGAGAGAAGCGAAGAAAAGAGATCTTTCTTTCTGAGAAGAGATAGAGAGGTTGTATTCCTGACGGAGACCGGTGCGTGTACCTGCGTCTTCCCAGTTGTCAGGAGTGAGGAGGTACTGCTCGCCCTTGTAAGTAGCAAGGCGGCCCAATGTTGCGTTAGGATTGAGTTTGCCGTTCTGACCGATGAGGAACTGACCGTTAGGTACTGTGTAGACATTGTAACCCAAGCCACCGGAAGCGGTCTTGCCGAAGAGGCTGTTGTTGGCGGTAATCCAAGCATCGGTTTCAGAGAGCCCCTTGTTCATGTAGTAGTTCTTCACAGCCTGATAGTGTGTCTCATAGTACTGACCCGGGTCAGTGATGACATTGTAATGCTTCAAGGCACGTGTGTTACCACCCCACTTGGCATCGAGCGTAACGAGAGCCTCGCCCTGCTTAGCCTTCTTGGTGGTAATCATGATGACACCGTTAGAACCACGAGCACCATACAAGGCATTGGAAGCAGCGTCCTTGAGGACGGTCATGCTCTCGATATCGGCCGGGTTGATGTTGGCCATATCACCGGTGTAAGGAGCACCATCGAGGATAATCAACGGGTCTTTACCTGCATTGATAGAACTGAAACCACGGATACGGATGGTTGAGGTAGAACCCGGAGCACCGTTGGAAGAAGTCAACTGCACACCGGCAACCTGACCGGCCAATGCGTTGGTCACACTTGAAACCTGTGACTGTTCCAACTTTTCTGCGTTAACGACTTTAGCCGAACCGGTGAAGGCCGACTTTTTTGCAGAACCGAAGGCTACAACCATGACTTCATCAAGCATCTTCGAATCAGCCGTCAAGGTGACGGTTACGTGAGGCTTGATGGCCACTCTCTCAGTTGTCATACCAATAAAGGAGACAATGAGATTCTTTGCAGAATTCGGAACATTTGTCAGTGTGAAAGCACCATCGGCATTGGTAATGGTACCAATCTTGGTACCTTCCACCAAAACTGAAGCGCCAATCACACTCTGTCCATCCTCAGCGGAGATCACTGTACCAGTGACCTTACGAGTCTGGGCAGTTACTACGCCAATACCCAAGAAGAGTACGGCTAATAATAACATCAATTTTCCTTTCATAACTCACTACTGAAATTAAACACTATTTTGATTTTATTTTAATATAATCACCTATTATAATTATACTAATAAGCCGCAAATTTATATAAATTTTTCATACGATGGTCACAAAAACCGAGAAAAATTTCCAAATGTTATCAGAAACCAAGAAAAACTGACCTTTTTACCGCATAAACTTTCACTTTTTATGTACAAACCGCTACTTCTGCACGATATTTCAATCATATTGACGCAAGGAAAGGCAGCCGGAGCATCATAAAAAACATTCATCGAATGAATAGAACGCCAACAAGTTCTCCTGCCGCCCCAAGAATTATGCAGAAAGACACGCATAAATGCAGTCCTCGAACTCTAAATTTATGCTAAAAACACCTGCTCTACACCTTATATAATATATAATATGTACGCACGCGCGAGAAGCAGGGAAATGCAACGCAGCGAAACGGCAAATCCCTCGGCTAACGCCCGATATTCGCCGTGCGAAACAGCCAAGTACGACAGCATGACGATTTCGACGCTCTGCGATTCCACCAAATTCATAAAATCGCGCGCCTTTCGGGGCAGCAATATGCCAGATGGGTAGGAAGCAGACAAATTGCCGGGCTGCGATTGCTTCATCGAAAGGCCAAACAGTGTCTCGCACCGCCGCAAAACGCCCGTTGACCGGGTCATTGCATCATTTCCTGCTCGCAAAGTCGTTCGTAACACTTCCGAAACGCATTGTGAGCAAACAATCAAATCCGAAACTCTTACAGAAAGAAAAATTGAGCAAACAAAGTCTTCCGTAAAGTTGACGGAACAAATTGCGACTTTAACAATTCAATCCGTAAAGTTGACAGAACAAATTGCGACTTTGCAATGCTATCTGTAAAGTTGACGGAGAAAATTGCGACCTTGACAAAGCCTTTCGTAAAGTTTACGGAAAGAATTGCGACTTGGAAAAGCCTTCCGTATAGTTTACGAAGGAAATTGCGACTTTGATAAAGCCTTTCATAAAGTTTACGGAACGAATTGTGACTTTGATAACGCTCTCTACAAAGTTAACGGAACGAATTGCGACTTTGATAACGCTCTCTATAAAGTTTACGAAAGGAATTGCGACTTTGCAAAACAATCACGGCTACGCAGACAACGCGAGCAACACAGAAAGAGAAGCGCAACGCCTCCCCTATTGTCCGAAAATAATAACGGCATAAGTATCACAAAAAAAGCAACTTGAGTATTGCATATTTGGAGAGAATGATTATCTTTGCAGGCACAGAAAGAAATCCAAGCACTATGGGACGCACGAAAATACAACTTGAGTTTTCTTTGAAGGCGGCATCAAGAACCGTTCTGTGGACCTCCATCAGTACACCATCCGGCCTCTCCACCTGGTTTGCCAACAACGTGGACTACCACGGGCAGAAGATGACCTTCACCTGGGGGAAGGACGACACGCGCACCGCCACCATCACAGCCATCAAGGCCTTTTCGTACATCCGGTTGACGTGGGACGACTCGCCCGACAAGGATGAATACTTAGAGTTACGGATGTCGATGAGCGAAATTACCCGTGACTACACCCTGCTGATTACAGACTTTGCCGACGACGACGAGGCGGAAGACCTGGAAGACCTGTGGGAGATGCAAATAGACACCCTTCGCCGCATGAACGGCTTTTGAGCACATAAGTTTCGGCCCAAATATTCTCGGAGAGTGGCATTTATTTGCTACCTTTGTGCCCTTGAAAACTTTCAAACTCAAGCATGTTCCGAATCAAGAAACTTGACATTTTCATCCTGAAGAGTTTTGGCCTGCTCTTTACGGGCACCTTCTTCATCTGCCTGTTCATCTTCATGATGCAGTTTCTTTGGAAATATGTCGACGAGATGGTGGGCAAGGGATTGGAATTGCATGTGCTTGGGCAGTTCTTCTTCTACTCGGCTTTGACACTGATTCCCCTCTCCCTGCCACTGGCCGTTCTGTTGGCATCCCTCATCACCTTTGGAAACTTCGGAGAGCGCTTTGAACTCCTGGCCATGAAAGCAGCCGGCATCTCGCTGATTGAGATTATGCGGCCGCTGATAGTCTTCGTATCGCTCATCTGCTGTGTGTCGTTCTACTTCCAGAACGTGATAGGTCCGACAGCGCAGACCAAGCTGTGGACGCTGCTCATCTCGATGAGACAGAAATCGCCCGAGCTGGACATTCCGGAAGGTGCCTTCTACGACGAGATAGACGGCTACAACCTGTACGTGAAGCGTAAGGACCAGAAGACAGGCATGCTGTACGATATGCTGATCTATAATTTCGAGAAAGGCTTCGAGAACGCGCAGGTCATCAAGTGCGATTCGGGCCGACTGGAGATGACCGCCGACAAGCAGCACCTCTACCTGCACCTCTACAACGGGGAGCAATTTGAAAACCTCAAAGAACAGGGTATGGACGACCAGAACGTGCCCTTCCGCCGCGAGACTTTTGAGGAGAAACATGCCATCATCGAATTCGACTCGGACTTCACCATGGTAGACGAGGGAATCATGAGCAATCAGAGCAACAGCAAGAACATGCAGCAGCTGCAGGCCGACATAGACTCCATGGTGGTCCTGACCGACAGCATCGGACGCCGTTACTACAACGAGGCCAAGGAGGCAAACTACCGCTTTGAACGCGCCCTGAAGCGTGACACAACAGCAACGGCGCAAGCCCGACAGCCACTCGACATGGACAGCGTGCTGCGCACCATGCCACTGGCCAAGCGACAGGAAGTGTTCAAGACCATCCGCAACCGCATGAGCAACACGAAGAGCAACTGGAGTTTCCGCTCCGTGAACATCACGCCGAGCAATGCCAGCCTGCGCAAGTTCAAGACCGCCTGGCACGAGAAACTGACGCTCTCGCTGGCCTGCCTCATCTTCTTCTTCATCGGAGCCCCACTGGGCGGCATCATCCGCAAGGGCGGACTGGGCATGCCGGTGGTCGTGTCGGTCATCATCTTCATCTTCTACTACATCATCAACAACACAGGCTACAAGATGGCCCGTGACGGGAAATGGATTATCTGGATGGGCATGTGGACTAGCACCGCCATCCTCGCCCCCATCGGGGCATTCCTGACCTACAAGTCGAACAACGACTCAGTGGTGCTGAACCTTGACACGTACATAGGCTTTGTGAAGAAATTCTTAGGCATGCGTAGCGAGCGACACATCTCGTCCAAGGAGGTCATCATCGAAGACCCCGACTACACCACCATGCCCCAGCGCCTGCAACAGCTGACACAGGACTGCACGGACTACGACAGCTACCGGAACCTAAAACGTGCGCCCAACTACTTCCAACTGTGGTTCATGCAGGCTATCGACGAGAAAGTGGAAGGCATCAACGCACGCATGGAAGCCATTATCGAGGAACTGAGCAACACACGCAACCGCCGCATCCTCGCCCACATTAACAAGTACCCCATCATCTCGGAGCGAGCACACGTAAGGCCGTTCAAGGACAACCGGCTGAACGCGCTGTGCGGCCTCGTCTTCCCCGTGGGCATCTTCCTGTACTTCAGAATCTGGATGTTCCGCATCCGACTGATGAAAGACCTGGAGGATATCAAAGCCGTCAACAGCCAAATCATCGAAGACATTGCCTGCATGACTGCCGAAGAGAAATCAAACAACAATAAACAAATATAAAAACAAAGAACAACCATGAATCAACTCTCTGAACGCCTCAACAGCCTGTCACCATCGGCTACACTGGCCATGTCACAGAAGAGTGCCGAACTGAAGGCACAAGGCATCGACGTAATCAACCTGAGTGTGGGTGAGCCCGACTTCAACACCCCCGACCACATCAAGGAAGCAGCCAAGAAAGCTATCGAAGAGAACTTCTCGCGCTACTCTCCCGTACCCGGCTATCCGGCCCTGCGCAACGCCATCGTGGCCAAACTGAAGAATGAGAACGGCCTGGACTACACCGCTGCACAGATTTCATGCGCCAACGGTGCGAAGCAGTCAGTGTGCAACACCATCCTGACACTGGTGAACCCGGGCGATGAGGTCATCATCCCGGCTCCGTTCTGGGTGAGCTACCCCGAAATGGTGAAACTGGCAGGCGGTGTACCCGTCACCGTAACAGCCACCATCGAACAGGACTTCAAGATAACTCCGGCGCAACTCCAGCAGGCTATCACCCCGAAGACCAAGGCCATCATCCTCTGCTCGCCAAGCAACCCGACCGGCTCCGTATACAGCAAGGAAGAACTGGCCGGACTGGCTGCCGTGCTGGAGATGAACCCGCAGATATACATCATCGCCGATGAAATCTACGAACACATCAACTACATCGGCCATCACGAGAGCATCGCCCAGTTCGGTTCGCTGAAGGAACGAACCATCATCGTGAACGGTGTCTCCAAAGCCTATGCCATGACCGGCTGGCGCATCGGTTTCATCGCCGGTCCGGAATGGATTGTGAAAGGTGTCAACAAACTCCAGGGCCAATACACCAGCGGTCCCTGCTCCGTATCACAGAAAGCAGCAGAAGCAGCCTACACCGGCACGCAAGAGCCCGTCGAGGAGATGCGCCAGGCATTTGAACGCCGCCGCGACCTCATCGTGAGACTGGCCAAGGAAGTACCGGGTTTCGAAGTCAACGTACCACAGGGTGCCTTCTACCTCCTGCCCAAGTGCAGCTCATACTTCGGCAAGAAAGCCGGCGACCGCGCCATCAACAACGCAGAAGACCTCGCCCTCTACCTGCTGGAAGAAGGACACGTGGCCTGCGTGGGCGGAACAGCCTTCGGAGCCCCCGACTGCATCCGCATGAGCTACGCGACCAGCGACGAGAACATCGTTGAGGCCATCAGACGCATCAAGGAAGCACTGGCCAAGATTCAGTAAGACGCACCCCATACATTCCTCTCTCCTCCCACATGTCCGGCCGGCATGCCGGAGAGAGAGAGGAATTTCCAATCCTTCACCCATCCTCCCTCACACAGACACCCCGATCGAAAGGAACCATACCATGCAAAGAACATCTATCATCTGCCTCCTGATCCTACAGATTTGTCTGGCAGGACAGTCGCAGGCACAAGAGAACATAACCATCACGGACGTCTTCAGCCGGGGAGATGACGGATATGCCTGCTACCGCATCCCGGCAATCGTCAAGGCCCGGAACGGAGACCTCTTAGCCTTTGCTGAAGCACGCAAACACAACTGCTCGGACACGGGAGACATAGACTTAGTGGTGAAATCGTCGGCCGACAATGGGAAGACCTGGTCGGACATTCGTATCGTCTATGATGCCGGTAATGAAGTGTGCGGCAACCCTGCCCCCGTCGTCGACACAAAGACCGGAGAGATATACCTGGTGGCCTGCTACAACTTAGGACAGGACAAGGAAAGACAGATTATAGACGGCACAAGCCGAGAAGGGCGCAAGGTGCTCTTCTTCCGCTCGACCGACCACGGCCGGACATGGAGCAATCCGCGCGACATCACCGACATGGTGAAGCGGACGAACTGGACCTGGTACGCGACAGGACCCTGCCATGCCATCCAACTGCAAGAGAAAACCAACAAGGGACGCATCGTTGTCCCTGCCAACCACATGGTGGCCGGCAGCAGAGAGTTTCACGCACACCTGATTTACAGCGACGACCGGGGTGAGACGTGGCACATCGGAGGCGTTACCCACGGACACGGAGGCAACGAAAGCACCGTGGCCGAACTGAAGGACGGAACACTGATGCACAACTTCAGAAACTACAATCGGAAAGCCGCCGACACGAGAGGATATGCCGTCAGTCGGGACGGTGGAGAGACCCTCTCCGAGACACAATACGCCCGGGAACTGATAGAACCCATCTGCCAAGGCAGCCTCATCAACTGGCAACGCAGGGGAAAGAATACCGACACACTGCTCTTCTCGAACCCCGCCGCTACGGACAAGCGCAAAATGCTCACCGTGAGAGCAAGCAGCGACGGAGGCAAGACTTGGGGAGCAGGCCAGACCGTCTACGCAGGCCCCAGCGCCTACTCGGACTTGGTAATCGTGGACGGACGGCACGTGGGCGTACTATTTGAATATGGAGAAATCGAATACTCAGAGAAGATAGGCATTGCCGTCATAGACATACAAAGCCTGAAAGCAAACTAATAAACTAATCGTAACATGAAAAAGCAATTACTCCTTGCACTCCCGTTCCTCCTGCTGAGCTGCCACAACGGGAAGACCGACAAACAACCGGAAGCGGACAACGCTCCCAAGTTTGAAATCCCCATCACCACCAGTCTGCCGGAAGACAAAGTAGCACTACAACATGCCGTCAACGGCTGGTGGACCGACTCGCAACAGAACCGGGAGGAACGAATGGCCTGGTATCGCGAAGCGAAATTCGGGTGCTTCATCCACTGGGGCGTCTACTCAGTACCCGCCGGCGAATGGAAAGGCAAACTCTACAAGGGCTATTCCGAACACCTGATGCGAATGGCGAAGATTCCTGTCGAGGAATACAAGAACACCCTCGTCAAGCAGTTTAACCCTACCGACTTTGACGCTGACGAGTGGATGAAAGACGTGGTCGAGGCAGGAATGAAATACTTCATCATCACCGCGAAACACCACGACGGATTTGCCATATACCCCTCTGATGCCTACCCCTACGACATCCGACTGACGAAGTTCGACAGAGACCCGCTGCAGGAACTCCGCGATGCTGCCAAGAAATACGGCATCAAGTTCGGCTTTTACTACTCGCACGCCTTCGACTGGGAACACCCCTGCGCACCGGGCAACGACTGGGACTGGGAGCACCCGGGAGGAGACAAAAAACTGGGTGGTACGAACTGGTGGGAAAGTGCATACGCAAGTTTCTTGCCCGAAGCCGAGAAATACGTGAACGAGAAGTCCATCCCGCAAATCAAGGAACTCATCGAGAAGTACGAGCCAGACATCATGTGGTTTGACACACCGACCAAACTGCCCACCTACCTGAACGTGAAGATTCTGGAAGCCCTGAGAAACGTCGACAAAGAAAGCAAGATTGTGGTCAACGGGCGATTAGTGCGCTTGGGCAGCCAGAACATGGGCGACTACAAGAACACCGGTGACCGCGCAGCCTTCTTCCCACCGACTGAAGGCGACTGGGAATCCATCCCTACCACCAACGAGTCATATGGATACACCAAGGTGGACTCCATCCGCAAACCCGCCTCACACTTCATCAGGCTGCTCAGCGATGCCGTGTCAAAAGGCGGTAACATACTCATGAACATCGGTCCTATGGGCAACGGCCAATGGGACGAACGAGACCGACAACTGACCCGGCAAATCGGGCAATGGCTGAAGGTGAACGGAGAAAGCATCTACGGTGCCAAGAAAAGCGGACTGCCCCTGCAGACATGGGGTGTGACGACGCTGAAGGGAGACACCCTCTACGCACATGTGCATGAATGGCCCCGCGACGGGAAACTCGTCATCGGCGGACTGAGGACCGACAGCCAAGATGCCTGGCTCGTTGTCGACAAGGGACAACACCTGACTACGAGCCGAACCGACCGGGAAGACCTCATCGTGAATCTGCCTGCACAAGCCCCCGATACCGTAAATACGGTCATCGCCTTGAAATTGAACGGAGATGTCAACGCCTATGCCATCCGACTCATCTCGCCGAAGGTAACCAACAATCTCTACGCCTTCGATGCCGAACTGAAAGGCAAGGACTTCGAATTCGGAGACGGAAAGCGAAACCGCAACTATCTCAAGAACTGGAAAGACACGGAGCAATACTTCCAATGGACCTTCCGCATCAAGGAGACTGGTGCCTTCAACATCTTCTTCGACTATAATACCGCCAAGAAGAGCGACAACGGATGTGTCAAGGTAAGCATCTACGACCAAGCGGGCAAGCTGAACACGGAAAGTATGCTCAACTACAACGGATTCACTGAGAAAGAAGGCACACAATCGCAGAAACTCGGCATCGCCCTCCTACCTCCCGGCACCTACACCTGCAAGGTCAGAGGGGTCATGCGCGAAGGAGACACCTTCATGCAGCCTATCGCCATCAGACTCGTTCCTTAAAAAAACGAACAAACCATTAAACCAATAACCATGCAATCACTCAGAACGATTACGACTGCCATTGCAGTCGTGTTGTGCTCAAGCATCCTGGCACAATCACTCCACGAAGTACGCGTCTTCGCCCACCGCGGCGGACGATACGAACAAGACGAGAACACCCTTCAGGCATTCAAGAACTCGTATGCAAAGGGTTACAGCGGCTTTGAAACCGACGTGCGCATGACCAAAGACGGAGTGCTCGTCATCAGTCACGACAGCAAACTGGACCGGACAAACACCACCTCCGGCGTCATTGAGGAGATGACAGCCGCCGAGCTGAGGAAGGTGGTGTCCAAGAAAGGAAATCCGCTCCTCTTTTTGGACGACTTCCTCGACTTTCTGAAAGACAAGCCCAACCTGTATGTGGAGTTTGAGATGAAGACAACGGAACATGACCTGTATCCGGACGAAAGGATGAAGGAATATGCCGACAAGCTCTACAAGGCCGTGCAGTCCATCCACCCCGAGAATGCCAGCCTCTGGTTCACATCGTTCGACTATCGCACATTGCGATACATGATGCAGAAGTATCCGCAGGGGAACTACATGGCCATCAGCAGTAAGCCGTTAGACGATGCTACCATTGATATGGCTCTCGCATTAGGTGTCAACACCCTCGCCTGCACCATTCACGGAACAAGCCGCGACGCTGTCAGAAAGGCACACAAAAAAGGACTGACCATCTCGCTATGGCCGGGAAGCTGCATAGAAGACACCGTTCTCGGCTTTTACCTGGAAGCAGATCGACTCTGCACGGATGTTCCCGAAGCCGTGAAGACGTTCTTAGACACCCGCGCACCCTGGCTGCAAGCGAAGTATTGACACACCCATAGAAGAATTTAGGGTTAACCTCAAATCGGTTAACCCTAAATTCTTCTAATCAATACATTACTTTCTCGTAAAACTCAAGGAGTAGTTTGCGGAAATGGAAAGTACACTGCGACTGCGCCAAGGTGTATTGTGACTTCGTAAGGCGGGTCTTAGCCTCCTGATACTCCGTGGACGAAGCCTTCCCGTTCTCGTATTTCTTCTCAACCAGTTCGTAAGCTGCCTTTGCCGACTCCTCGGCAGCAGCACTGCTCACGCACTGTTTCTGGGCTGCCACGGCATTATAATAGGCCTGTTGTACTTCCTTATACAAATCCTTCCTGGTCTGATCTAACTGCAACTGCTGATTGGAGTGCTGAATCTTTGCCTGTCGAATCTGATTGCGCGTAGCCAAGCGATTGAAAATAGGTATGCTGAGCTGAACGCCTACATACTTATTGAAATTATCCTTTAACTGACGGCCGAAAGGAGCAGCCGTTATGCCGGACGAATTATAATAATTGGTTGACAAGCCGCCACCCAGTGACAACTTGGGCATCAGGGCACTCTTAGCCAACAGTACATTTCTCTCGGCACCCTCCAAGCGATACTGCTCTGCCTGAATCTGCGGCTTCACCATGACTGCCTGCGCATATATCTCCTCCGCCGAGGGAAGCAATACCTGCCGAGGGTCATAGTCGGGCGTAAACGCAATGTCAAAGCCTTCGGGTGACTCCATCTCAAGGAGTTGCGTCAACGTGAGCAAAGCCAGTTGGCAACTATTGCGGTTTTGCACCAGCGTGAGTTCATCGGCACTCTGAGCCGCACGAGCCTCTGCTAAATCAGCCACGGCAGCCTTCCCGACCTTCACCAACGCCTCAATGCGGTTGGCCTGTGCCTGTGAAAGCGCCAACTGATTTTCGGCTATCGTCACTAATTTCTTCTGATACAACGCCTCCATATAGGCAGAAGTGACCTGCACGCTCACGCTCTCCTTGGCACGGCTCAAGTCGGACAAAGCAGCCTGCAGGTCCAACTTCTTCACGGCAATTTCGCGCGGAATCTGCAACCCGGTAAAAAGCGGTACGGAGGCATTGAGTCCCAGAGAAGTGCTCATGGTGTTGCGATTGTCATAGGTATTGTCGGCCGTAATGCTTCGGCCGAAATTAAAGCTCTGGCTCGCCGAAGCACTCAAGGCCGGTAGCCTGCTATTGCGAGAGGTATTCAATTCCACTTCCCGCAAAGCTACATTCTGTTCCTGTTGCTGAATGGAGATGTTATGATCAACAGCATAGTCAATGCACTGTTGCAAACTCCACGACTGCTGTGCCTGCGCGGTCATCGAGAGCAACGCAAAGGCCGACAGCAAAAGATATTTACGTATCTTCATAGACTTATTTCTTTTCAATACCACGAACTATTTCATTGCCCTTCAGACCGGACTTAACCTCGATATAAATGCCGTCGCTCAACCCGATTTCGACAGGTTGCTTGCGGAACTTCTGCGTCGGCACACTGTCGGTGAGCAGGTAAACAAACGTACTGTCTCCGGCAAAGTCAACGGCAGCCTCGGGAATCGTAAGCACCTTAGAGGCACGCTGCAAAACGATTTTGGCGTTGGCACTGTAGCCCGAACGAATCGTCAGGCTATCGGGCAAGGTAATGGCAGCCTTGATTTCAAACTGCTTTGCGCCATTGTTGTCGACAGCCTTCGGCGAGATGTATTCCAGCACCGCATCCAATGTAACATTCTCCAGAGCACCGATACTTATCTCCACCGGCATGCCATTGTGCACCTTGCCGACCTCCGTCTCGTCCACTTTGCCGCGGAAGATGAGGTTGCTCATGTCGGCCACAGAAGCCACCGTTGTACCATCGTTGAACGTATTACTCAGAATGACATTGTTACCCACCTTGACCGGGATGTCCAAAATCAAGCCGTCGATGGTAGAGCGAATCAGCGTGGTGCTCATCTTGGCATTGCTCAGGGACATACCTTCGCGCACGATATTCAAGGCATCCTTGGCCGTCAACAACTCAGCCTTGGCCTGCCGATAACTCACCTCTGTCTTCTCATACTCTTCCGTACTGACCAGTTTTGAGGCATAGAGTTCCTTCATACGCTTCATGTCTGTCTCGGCCTGTTTCATATTGATGGAGGCGAGTTCCACGCGGTTCTCTGCCGCATTGAGGTTCCCCATATCAGGGATGACCTTCACCTTGGCGATGACCTCATCCTTTTTGACCATCTGCCCGGGCTCCTTATATAACTCGGCGATGATACCCGAAATCTGAGGCTTGATGCTTACCTCATCACGTGGTTCTATCTGGCCCGTAATGAGCGTTGTTTTTTCCAAGTCCTTCACTGCCGGCTTGTGTGTGGCATACACGACCACCTCTGGTTGTGATTTCTTGTACAAGAAACCGAAAGTCCCAACAAACACACCTGCTGCGATAACACCTGCAGCAATCTTCGTATATTTTTTCATTTTCGTATGGATATATTTATTTCTCGTTATGTTTATTCTTCACGCATTGCATCCACAGGCTTGATGCTCATGGCACGGGCAGTTGGCCCTATGCCTGCCAATACGCCAAGCATACTCAGCAAGACGGCTGCACCGACCGCAGTCCAGAAAGGCACCTGGAAGTTGGAACCGGCAAACGTAGCCGGCACACTGTTTTCAATCAGGGACAGGCAAAGCACCGAAAGGCAGATGCCAAACAGGCCTGCCGTGAGCGTCAGCACGATTGACTCACTCATAGTCTGGACAATAATGTCCTTGGGCGTTGCCCCTATAGCGCGCCGGATACCTATCTCACTGGTGCGTTCGCGAACCGTCACCAACATGATATTGCTCACACCGATAGCGCTGGCCAAGAGAGTACCCAAACCAATCATCCAGACCAAGATACTGATGCCCTTGAATAGGTTTTCGACCAATCCAAACATCGCCTCGAAATTCAGCATCTGCACGGCCTTCGTGTCATAAGGCGCAATGCGATGGGCGCGTTTGATAACAGCCGCTACCTTTTCCTGCACCTCACTGACCTTGTATGAGCCTTTCACCGTGAATCCTAAAAAGTCGACCTGATTGGCACGATTATAAACCAGCGACAAGGTAGCATAAGGAATGTAAACGGTAGACTCTACATTGTCACCAATCGCGATACTGTTGCTCTCCTTGCTGTTGACTCCGACTACCTGATACTGCACGCCGGAAATCTCGATAAACTGTCCTAAGGGAGAAATGGTGTCTTTGAACAATTCCTCTGCATTACGACTGCCGATGACACAGACCTTGCGGCACATCTTCTCGTCAGAGGCATTCAGCGATCGACCCATGCTGACAGGCACGGACTCAATCACCCCATAATCCTCCGTAAAACTCTTGATGAACACACTGCTCTGTTCATCCCTAAATGTTGCATTTGCATTGCCCACCATGAGACTGGGAGCCACAACATCCACTTCCGGCACTCTTTCCTTGATGCGCCTCAGGTCCTCCATTTCAAGCGACCAGACACGGTTAGACTGAAAACCGGCATACGGTTCGGAGGTGTTGTCGACAAAGATAAAACCAGAGTTGGTAGCGAAACCCGCAAAGTTATGCGCCAGCATTTCCTGCAAACCTTTTCCGCCGCCCATGAGTACCATGAGCATGAAGACACCCCAAAAGATGCCAAAAGCGGTTAAGAACGTCCTGGCTTTATTCCTCGTCAGGGAATCCATGATTTCACCCCATTGGTCACTATCTATTCGCATATACTTTTCTATTATTTATTTTGCCTGTAATGCCTCTATCGGTTTAATCAACGCGGCTTTCCTTGCCGGGAAGAAACCGGCTATGGCACCGGCAAAAATCATTACCAAAGTTGCCTCTATACAGATATCTATGCCCACCGTCGGATCCTGAAAGTACTGCATCTGCTGCATCCCGACATCCACGACAGAACTCCCGGCTGCATAATCCATATACTCACAAAAAGCAATGCCCCCCAACATCCCGATATAGCCGAAGATGGTGGTCACGAGGACGCTCTCCAGGATGACCATACTGATGATGTGCCACGGAGCAGCACCCAATGCCTTGCGAATGCCAAATTCATGCGTGCGTTCCCGAACAGAAATCAACATGATATTGCCGACTCCCGTTACTCCGCTCAACAACGTCAGGATGCCCAAGAACCAAAATGCTCCTCGTATGGCCGAGAATGCCACACTCATGGTCTCGGCATTGGCACCACCGCCAAACATATGTAACGCCGTGGGGTCATCCGGAGCAAACTGATGGACTGCCGACATCACCTTCATATAAGCCTTCTCAAAAACGGAATACGATGCCTGCGTTTCAAGTCCACGGGTCTTCAGAATGAGATTGTCGACATAACGACGCTTGTTATACACTGCCTCAATGGTAGAATGAGGTATCATCACGGATGTATTATACCTGCTGTTATTGTCCTTCAGTACACCAACAATTCGGTACATAATTCCATCTATCTTCAAGAGCTTAGACACAACGTCGGCACCCTTGCCGTAAAGTCTCTCGACCAAAGTCTCACAGAGAACAGCAACCTTACGCTTCTCCATGATGTCTATCTTATTGAGGAAACGGCCATGCAAAAGCTCGTAACCCATGTTCTCTAAGAAATAAGGGTCAGTGCCGTTCAATGAAGCAGAGAGGACCTTGTTGGTTTCGGTCATCACCACGGTAGACTGGCTCAACGCCGGAGATATGGAAATCACATTGTCAGGCGCGACATGTACGGCCAGGTCACCATCCTTGTTCTCCAACTGAATGCGACGCCACTGAGCATACCCTGCATGCGGTTTACTCGTTCTTCCCGGGAAGATATAAACCGCATCCAAAGAAAGACTGCCCGAGTTTTTCTCTAAGGTATGAATCACTCCGTTTCCAGCTCCCAGCAACACAATCAGCAAAAAGATTCCACTAGTCACTGCGAAACCTGTTGCAGCCGCCCTCAGCCTATTGCGATTGATGGCCTGTAATACTTCCGTGAATAAATCAGCGAACATCGTTTTCCTTCTTCTAACGGTTGATTTCAATCTCGCCAATCACACCATCCTTGATGTGGATAATCTTCTCGGCCTTGTGTGCCACATCATTCTCATGCGTCACCATGACAATAGTCATACCCTGCCGGTGAAGATCCTTCAACAAGTCCATCACCTCGAGTGTTGTCTTACTGTCGAGAGCTCCCGTGGGCTCGTCGGCAAGGATGATGCTGGGTTGGGTTATCAACGCACGGGCAATGGCTACACGCTGACGTTGTCCACCCGACATCTCGTTGGGATAATGATGCGCCCAGTCCTTCAGCCCCACCTTCTCCAAATACTCCAAGGCCAAAGTATTGCGCTTCCTACGCGCCACGCCCTGATAAAACAATGGCAGAGCAACATTCTCGACCGCATCCTTGTAAGGTATCAGATTAAAACTCTGGAACACAAAACCAATCATGCGATTGCGATAATGGGCAGACTTAGTTTCCGATAGGTCCTTAATCAACGTACCATCAAGTATATATTCTCCCTCGTCATAATTGTCTAAAATGCCCAATATGTTCAATAACGTACTCTTTCCGGAGCCTGAAGCACCCATAATGGCCACAAACTCTCCCTTCTCCACATCCAGATTCACACCCTTCAACACATGGAGCAGCATACCGTTATCGTACGACTTGTGTAAATTCCTTATATGTATCATGTCTGTCTTGTCCAAAAAGCAGCATCTTAAACGATTCTCACAGCCGTTCCCGAACAGCTCACCATAAGCATGCTGTTGCTGGAACCCAATGCCTCGTAATCGATATCAACACCAATTATGGCATTGGCACCCATCTGCCTTGCCCGCTCAGACATTTCCCGAATAGCGGTCTCCTTCGCCTCCAAAAGCGTGTCTTCATAGCTTCCGGCACGGCCACCGAAGATGTCATGGATGGAAGCAGCAAAGTCCTTCAAAAAGTTGGCACCAATAATCGTCTCACCGGAAACTATTCCATAGTATTGCTCTATCTTATGTCCCTCGATAGTTGGGGTTGTTGTAAGTAACATGGTTCTTACTTGTTTATATGGTTATACATGATGTGGCAAAAATCGTTTCTTTCTCTGTAGCATACAATTTTATGCCATTAATAAACGTAAAAAGAGAAGAAGTAGGAGTGGAAATGCGTCTTTCCCCTTCCAGGAGACGCATTTCCTCCCATGTCGTAGTGTTTAAATATAGTGATTTTAGAAAATTGATTTCAATCGCCGTTAATCTGCTCAAGTATGTCCGAGCAAGCATTGACCACCTTCTTGTGCATGGAGAATCCAATGGCAAACCCTATAGCAGCAGAGAGGAAAACGAACACAGTAAAGACTATGCCGGACGTAGAATTAAATTCTAACTGGAAGGCCTTCAGCATCTCGTACAAGCACCATCCTAACCAAGGGATAATAGTCGGCGTAACATAGACCAACCAGAAATGATACTGACGCTTCACGCGAGCCACCTTGCAAGCTACGCTCTTAAGGTCTTCTGTAGCCATGTTCATCTTCATGACCGGATAGTGGATGTACATCGTTCCAAATGCACAGAACAAGACATAGATAATCGTGCAGAGACAGAACGTCAGACTCAAACGTACCTGATAATACATCAGCAGATACAACGGCACACAGGACAAGGAAATGATAAGATTCTTGAAAGCCTGTGCATTCATCACACTTAACTTTGACTTGGACACCTGACGAAGCAAGCGGTCATTCACGATTTCTTCTTTCTGTATCTTTTCTTTCAGTATGGCAATCTGTTTGCGCATTTCTTCAAATTCCAACCCTTCCATATTATTTCCTCCTTTTATGATTTAGACTTTCATTTTCTTCAACTGTTCCTTGATTCTAAAAAGCTTGACTCCGACGTTGCTGGATGGGATGCCAATGATGGCACCTATCTCTTCGTAACTCAAATCTTCCAGCCAAAGCAAGATGATGGCGCGGTCAACGACGTCCAACTGACTGATACGCTTGTGAAGCATCTGCACCTGCACAGACTGAGCATCCCGGTCGTTATAAAGGTCGACATCTACCGTGAGCGGAATCCTTGCTCCGCGACTTTTGCGCTTTCGGTCGGCCGAAATGCAAGTGTTCAGTGCTACGCGCCACATCCAAGTATCTACCTTGCTGTCACCTCTGAATCCGTCAAATCCATTCCATAGGTTAATCAAAGTATCTTGAAAGAGGTCATTGACCTCCTCATTGTCCTTGGCAAACATATAGCACACGGTATAGATGGTGTGCTTATGCTCCAGCACCAGTTTATTAAATAACTTTTCGTCTTTCATCTTCTTTTTTAAATCAGGATTCACCTATTAGACGAAACAGGAGATGGAATTATTACAAGATTATGGAATTATTTTTTTTTTAAATCACTATTTGAGATTTACAATACCAAGCAACTGCGCAATGCCAAGCAGAGCAAGCGCAATCACTCCAACCAGAAGGACGAAGTAGACATTGACCTGTATAGCACGCAACAACGCCTTTCTCCACGAGAGTTTGAAGAGCTGGTGGAAATTCCAGGTCTCCAGCAAGACGGACATGTCAACTCCCAATCCGTTGGAATCTATACCCCACAGCCGATTCCACGGCATCTTGAAGAGATCAAAAATCACCTGCTGACATTGCATAAATATCAAGATATAGAAGAATTCCACCATGTTCAGTGTGCGGCCATATTCGTTCTTGCGAAAGCAAAATTTAAGAGGCAAGACCATCAACAGCATCTCAAGCACCATGCGAAGTTCGTTGTTGGCAAGCAAGTCTCGCACGACAGCCACCACTTTTTCCCATATACCGTCCAGTTCCAGATTTACCTGAGTTCCTCCCATAAAGTCACCCACGCCCTTGAAGTACAAGGCATAATGTAGACACAGATAGACCGTCACCAAGAAGAACAAAAGTTGGATAGGCTTGACGTATTCCACCCGACGGCCGCCCACATAGTCGCGCATCATATAGCCCGGGCGGTATATCAAGTCTATGCAGGTGTGTATGAACCCCCGCTCCACGTTCGTAAAGATACCTACCAGGTTCTCAAAGGCATGATATAAGGTAAGGCGGCCGGTACTGGATGCCTGTCCGCAATTCGGGCAGTACAAGCCTCGGAACTCCGTGTGGCAGTTCATACATACGTGCTGTTCCTGTTCGGCTACCTGAATCGGTTCGGGGTGACTCCCATGCTCCTGTTTATAGCGAATCCAGCGCACCCACTTTTTGCTTCTTAAATCTTTCATTTACATTCTGTTTTGTTCTATCTGCAAACATACAAATAATTCTGTAGTATCAACTTCTCATCGCAATAAATCGCAGTGGTTATAACCACCCATAAAGATTTATTCTTTAACTTTGCAGCCGCACAGCGGCTCATTGCCACCGCGACTTATCACCTCCATGCAAGTCATACACACAAACATACCCGACATCCTCATACTGGAACCACGTGTCTTCAAGGATTCACGCGGATATTTCTTTGAGAGCTTCTCGCAAAGGGAGTTTGACGAGAAAGTAGCACAACCTTACTGTGGACACCCGATTCATTTCCTGCAAGACAACGAGAGCATGTCGTCCTACGGAGTCATCAGAGGCCTTCACTATCAACAGATGCCTTACACGCAAACCAAGATTGTGCGCTGCGTGAAAGGACGAGTACTGGACATCGCCGTTGACATACGCCAAGGAAGCCCGACCTTCGGGCAACACGTGGCCGTAGAAATAAGCGAGGAGAACCACCTGCAGGTATTCATTCCCAAAGGCTTCGCACACGGATTTGCTGTCTTGAGCGACTCTGCCATCTTCCAATACAAATGTGACTGTCTCTATGAACCTGCAAGCGAGGGAGGCATTCAGCCACTCGACCCTCGGCTCGGCATTGACTGGAAGATAAATCCGGCAGAAGCCATACTGTCAGACAAGGATCTTGCACGTCCATGCCTATATGAAACGGCAAGCGATTTTCACTTTGAAGAAAATCTGTACGAACAACGTTCAAACGGCATTATAACGGCATTATAATAGCATTTAAACAGCATTAAGTAAACACTATCACATATACCATGAACATTCTTGTAACAGGAGCAAACGGCCAGTTGGGCAACGAGTTGAGAACCATAGCCCACAATTCACTTGACAAATATATCTTCACAGATATCAACAAAAGTCAGCCCGACACCGTCGTACTGGACATTACAGATGCAAACGCCGTACGTGACATCGTCAGCCGGAAGAGGATTGACATTATCGTGAATTGTGCCGCCTACACTAATGTGAATCGAGCAGAAACAGACAAAGACCTTGCTGAAAAACTGAACGGCAAAGCCCCACAAATTTTAGCCTCAGCCATCAAGTCGGTCAACGGCCTGCTCATACACATCTCTACAGACTATGTCTTTGGGAAAGAGCCCTATAACCGCCCCTGCCAAGAAGACCAGAAAGGTACACCGACAGGCGTTTACGGCTTCACGAAGTTGCACGGAGAGAAGAATGTACGGTCGACTAAATGCAAACACGTCATCATACGCACCTCCTGGCTTTACTCCGAATATGGCAACAACTTCTGCAAGACCATCCTGCAAAAGACAGAGACCGAGCCTCAAATCAAGGTCGTGTTTGACCAAGTAGGAACACCTACCTACGCCTTAGACCTGGCCATTGCCATCTTCTCCATCATCAACGACTACAAGAAAGAATTCAAGCCCGACCATTCCGATGCCGAATATTCTAAAAGCGGCACTTACCACTACTCTAACGAGGGTGTCTGCTCTTGGTATGACTTTGCCCGGATGATTGCAGAGTATAGCAAACACGATCATCTCTGCCACATTCTTCCCTGCCACACCAACGAGTTCCCGTCGCCCGTTCAGCGCCCCTACTACTCGGTGCTTGACAAGACTAAAATCAAAAAGACCTTTAATCTCAACATCCCCTATTGGACAGACTCGCTCAAGCAGTGTATCGCCAATATCATGGAAGAGCAGAAAGCCGACCAAACTCTTCCCAAACCATAAGGGAGGAAGCCTGCTCCGCTCAAGATGCGAGCCCGTTTTTAAAGATTTTTTACCGCACATACGCGGCACCACTCAAATCAGTCTCAACCACCGCCACAGATATCTGTAGCGGGGGTTGAGGACAATCATAAATTTGTCTTTGTCGAATGCATGATTTGACCGTGTCATTTATATGATTTGACCTTGCCTTTTAATATAAATGGCGAGGCCAAAAAACAATCTTGGTCTCGCCATTCCTTAAAAGTCTGTATTTTGTCAACCATTTTTACTTCAGTCCAAATGGAGATTGCTCCTCCCGATTCCATTTAGTCGAGACAATCACCGGCGCATCAGCGACCAAGCCTGCACACAAGTCCTGCCCTCAGGGGAGGGACTGTCTACTTTCTGTAATTCGGACTATAGAGCATGGTTGACGTACGTACCACAAGGCGTCCGTCCTTAACGAAACCCTCGCCGCGTTCACTCAAGTGGTCAACCATAGCCTGGCGCATGTCGGCAAGCACCTTCCGGTATTCCTTGTCTGCCACCGCATTGTGCAACTCGCGTGGGTCTTTCCTGAGGTCAAACAGTTGCTCTGCACCGGTATGGAAGTTCCACACATATTTCATGTGGCCATCGGTCAACGCTGCCCAATAGTTATCGGGACTGTAACAAGTGGCATGTTCAAGGTCTATATACCGACGCCAGCCCTCGGCATTGCCCCGGGCAAGCTGAAGAACCGACTTACCGTCAATATCTCCGGGCACCGGTGCAGCTGCTGCCTCCAGGAAAGTAGGCATCACGTCACGCAGCTCGACCACGCGGTCTACCTTTTCTCCGCCAAGGCCGTAGCTCTTAGGCCATTTCACGATAAAAGGGATGTGGGCAGAACCCTCGTAAGGATAGGTCTTGCGCCAATGATAGTGATCGCCCATCATATCGCCATGATCAGAAGTAAAGAGAATAAGTGAGTTGTCATACATGTCCTTCTCCTTCAGCAGGCTCACAATCTCTCCTATCTGGTCGTCGATAAAAGTGATGTTGGCATAATAGTAGCGCAAGGAGTTCTTGGCATAATCAGCTCCAAAGTTTCCGAAAGCAGCATCGCTCTTTGCCGTAGCAGGGTCGAGCGGACGGGCATGCGCGCCACACCAGTCACCGACAGCAGGATTCGGCATTTCCTTTTCCGCGTACATCTCTACATAACGCTTGGGAGGGTCGTACGGACTGTGAGGACGTGCAAACGAAATTTTCAGGAACATCGGTTGTTGCTTCCCGTCATAGTGGGCAATAAACTCCTTGGCCATCTCGGCTGTCCAACAAGTCGGATGCAGATTCTCCGGCAATTTATATGCAGAAGCAAGGTGGTCGTTCCACCCTATTCCCGTAAGGTCAGGATTGCCTGACGGATTCTTCAACTGGAACCACAGGCGGTAATCGCTGATGAAATTCTTGTCTTCGACGCGCCCGCTCTCATCGAGCAATATATTAGAAAAGCCGTGGCGATTTCGTTGCGGATTGTAGTGCATCTTTCCGATGCCGAAGGTGAAGTATCCTGCATCGGTAAGCATAGCCGGCAATTCATGAGCAGGTTTCTCTGACATATCACCATAGCCTAACATGCCATGATGCCAAGGCGAATAGCCGGTGAGCAGACCGGAACGCGCCGGTGTACTGCTCGGGCATGACGAGTAAGCACTGGTAAAGAGCGTCCCCTCAGCCGCCATCCGGTCAATATGGGGCGTGATAATTACATCATTGCCCATGCAGCCCAAGGCGTCACCCCGCTGCTGGTCGGTCATAATCAAAATAATGTGAGGACGTTGAGCAACAAGAGGCTGAACAGCAGCCACTGCAGCCAGAGGAAGAAATAGCTTAGACCTGTTCATATTTTTCTGTGAGATTTAGTTTCTTATACTTATTTATTATAGCATATTATCCGAAGACTATTTCGACGTCTTCTTCCTGCCATACAAGAATATGCAGTACAGTCCTATCAAGACAAACGGGACACTGAGCCACTGACCCATGTTGAAAGTCATTCCGTCTTCAAAACCGACCTGATTCTCCTTCAAAAACTCCACAAAGAAACGGAAAAAGAAAATCTCAGTAAGGCACAGTCCGAAGAAGAAGCCACGACGCATCTGCCGACCGCAATCGCTGCGCTTGTAAAGGTAAATCATCAACAGGAAGAAGATGAAATAAGCGATTGCCTCGTACAACTGAGCCGGATGACGAGGTATCATGTCGACACGCAAGAACACAAATGCCCAAGGGACATCCGTCTGTAGACCAATAATTTCAGAGTTCATCAGATTAGCCAACCGAATCCAGCATGCACAGATGGGAGTAGCCACCGCAATCATGTCCAGCACGTCCATATAGTGCATCTTCGTCTTGCGACAATATAAGTACAACGCCAACATCAGGCCCAAAGTTCCGCCATGACTCGCCAGACCGGCATAACCCGTCCATCGCCATCCGCCATCGGGCAGGAATTTCACCGGAAGAAACATCTCTCCCACATGATGCAAATAGTATTCCGGCTCATAAAAGAGACAATGCCCCAAACGCGCTCCAATGAGAATACCCAGCATACAATAGATAAACAGCGGTTCGAACTTTTCCTCGCCATACTTACGGTCAATATACTGGCGATGAACTGCCATATAAGCCAATGAAATGCCGATGACCCAGAAAAGACCGTAATAACGGATGGGCACAGACCCTATGGAGAACAGCTCAGGGTCAGGATTCCACGTAATGAAAAGTGCATGCAACATGATGAAAAATAGAATTCAAGTTAGACATTAAACCTAAAGTGCATGATGTCGCCATCCTGCACTACGTATTCCTTACCCTCAACCCCCATCTTACCGGCCTCGCGTACTGCAGCCTCACTTCCATACTGGATATAGTCTGCGTACTTGATTACCTCGGCGCGGATAAAGCCTTTTTCAAAGTCCGGATGGATAACTCCGGCACATTGAGGAGCCTTCCACCCTTTACGGTAGGTCCATGCCTTGACCTCCATCTCACCTGCCGTGATGAATGTCTCGAGGTTCAACAACTTGTATATGGCCTTAATCAAACGGTTACAGCCACTCTCCTTCAAGCCAAGGTCTTCGAGAAACATTTGCTTCTCTTCAAAAGTCTCCAATTCAGCAATATCTGACTCTGTCTGGGCTGAGATGATAAGCAACTCGGCATCCTCGTCCTTGATAGCCTCACGCACAGTTTCCACATAGGCATTCCCTGTAGAAGCCGACGCATCATCTACATTGCAAACGTAAAGAACCGGTTTGGTGGTGAGCAAAAAAAGATTCTTGGCCGCAGCCACCTCCTCGTCACTCTCGAAGGTAACCGTTCGTCCGCTCTTTCCCTGCTCCAACGCGTCCTTGTAAGCCTTCAATACACCATACTCTATCTTGGCCTGCTTGTCACCACCCACATTAGCCAACTTCTCAACTTTTTTAATTCGGTTTTCAACCGTTTCCAAATCCTTGAGTTGCAACTCGGTATCAATAATCTCCTTGTCGCGTACCGGATTCACAGACCCGTCTACATGAACAATATTTCCATTATCAAAGCAACGTAAGACATGGATGATAGCATCGCACTCGCGAATATTTCCAAGGAACTGATTCCCAAGCCCCTCACCTTTACTTGCACCTTTGACCAAACCTGCGATATCAACAATATCACACACAGCGGGAACAATACGTCCAGGATGCACAAGTTCCGCCAACTTCGTCAGACGCTCGTCGGGAACCGACACCTGACCCATTTGGGCATCAATCGTACAAAAAGGGAAATTCGCAGCCTGTGCCTTTGCACTTGAGAGACAATTAAAAAGAGTAGACTTTCCAACATTAGGAAGACCGACAATACCTGCTTTTAAAGCCATATTATTTAAAATGATTTATTTGATTCAAATAATTTTGAGCCACAAAGATACAGAGAAAATGTAACTTTTTTCAATTTTTACAATGCACATTTGCTTTATATACCGAAACTGTGTATATTTACACCCAACAATTAATATATTAAACATCTCATGAAAACGAATTACGAAATAAGATACGGTGCACACCCTGAAGACGTTCGTACCTATCAGACGGCACGACTGAGAAGGGACTTTCTGATTGAAAATCTCTTTGTCGACAACGAAGTGAACATGGTATACTCAATGTACGACCGCATGATTGTGGGAGGCGCCAAGCCTGTCGACGAGGTTCTGACCATCGAGGCAATCGACCCACTCAAAGCAAAATATTTCCTGTCACGCCGCGAAATGGGAATCTTCAACGTTGGCAAAGGAAAAGGCATTGTCAAAGTAGACGGAATCACATTTGAGTTGAACTATAAAGAGGCACTATATTTGGGCATGAGCGACAGAACAGTCACCTTGGAAAGTGCTGATGCCAACGAACCTGCGCTATTCTACTTTAACTCAACCAACGCACACAGAAACTACCCCGACAAGAAAATAACTAAAGAAGACGCCATCGTAGCAAAAATGGGCTCTTTGGAATGTTCAAACGAACGTTGTATCAATAAAATGATTGTCAACCAAGTATTGCCAACCTGTCAACTGCAGATGGGAATGACAGAACTGATGACCGGAAGCGTATGGAACACCATGCCGGCACATACGCACGACAGACGTATGGAGGCATACTTCTACTTCGAGATTCCGGAAGGCCAGTCAGCCTGTCATTTTATGGGTGAGCCCCAAGAGACCCGCCACATCTGGATGCAGAACAACGAGGCCGTGCTGTCTCCAGAATGGTCTATCCACTCAGCGGCTGCCACACACAATTACACCTTTATATGGGGTATGGGCGGCGAAAACCTTGACTATGGCGACCAAGACTTCTATAAAATCACAGAACTTAAATAAAACAACATTCTAAAAATTAACAACATGAATTTATTCTCACTTGAAGGTAAGAATGCATGGATTACCGGTGCATCTTACGGAATTGGTTTCAACATTGCAAAAGCATTTGTAGAAGCAGGTGCAAACATGATTATCTTCAATGATATCAACGAAGCAGCACTTGAACGCGGTCTCGCAAACTACAAAGAAGCTGGTATTACAAACGTAAAAGGTTATGTTTGCGACGTAACAGACGAAGCTGGTGTAAAAGCCTTAGTGGAAAAGATACATGAAGAAGTCGGACAAATTGACATCCTCGTAAACAACGCCGGTATCATCAAGCGTATCCCTATGCATGAAATGAAACGTGCAGAATTCCAGCAGGTAATCGACATCGACCTTGTTGCTCCATTCATCTGTGCATCAGCTGTTCTTCCAGAAATGATGGAACGTAAAGAAGGCAAAATCATCAACATCTGCTCTATGATGTCTGAACTCGGTCGTGAAACAGTTTCTGCATATGCAGCTGCTAAGGGTGGTTTAAAGATGCTTACCCGCAACATCTGCTCAGAATATGGTGAATACAACATCCAGTGTAACGGCATTGGCCCGGGTTACATTGCAACTCCACAAACAGCACCTCTCCGCGAAATTCAGCCGGACGGAAGCCGTCACCCATTCGACAGCTTCATCTGCGCAAAGACTCCGGCTGGTCGTTGGTTAGACCCATCAGAACTTGGCGGCCCTGCAGTATTCCTCGCTTCACACGCAAGTGACGCTGTAAACGGTCACGTTCTCTATGTTGATGGCGGTATTTTGGCGTACATCGGTAAGCAGCCCAAATAAACTCAGTCGCTATGCGTAAGCTTTTATTGTTACTTTCCGTCCTTTGGGGATGTCTTTCTTGCGCCAACAGCAAGAACCTTGTTGTAGAGGTAAAGAACACCCTCGATTTCGACCGTAAGAATGAAATCGTAGAGCTACCGATGGACGAAGTAGCTAAACGCTTGAAGCTACCGAATACAGCCCAACTTGTCGTCACCAACGAGAACGGAGAAGAAGTGGCTTACCAGATAACCTCTGACAACCTACTGATTTTCCTTGCTGACGTTAAGGCTGCATCAAAAGCAAAATACTCCATCGAAATAGGCAAGCCCAAAGACATTCCGACCTCAACAACCGGACGCCGTTATCCGAACCGCTTGGATGACATGGCTTGGGAAAACGACTTGGTTGGATTCCGGGCATATGGTCCCGCCATGCAGGCAAACGGCGAACGCGGTTTTGGCTACGACTTATGGCTTAAAAGAGGCACCTACGAGCCTGTCCTTGAAAGTTTCTACGAGAAAGCTCTTGACCCATTGACAGCACAGCGCATCAAGGAACTTCGCAAGACAGACCCCAAGGCTGCAGGCGAGTTAAGCCGTTCCATCTCCTACCACTTGGACCACGGCTACGGCATGGATTGCTACGCAGTTGGCCCAACTCTGGGAGCAGGTACCACAGCACTCGTTGACAACGGAGACATTGTCTACCCCTGGTGTTACAAAGAGGAAAAGATTCTTGACAATGGCCCGTTGCGCTTCTCAGTCAAACTTACCTACAACCCTTTGACAGTAGGGAAAGACACGAATGTCGTTGAGACGCGTATCATTACCCTTGACAAAGGACAGCACATGAACCGTACAGAAGTCCGTTACGAAGGACTTTCCCAGGCCACGACTCTCGTTGCAGGCATGGGCATTCATGAGCCAGATTCCATTGCCACCTACACTGCCGATAAAGACAATGGCTTTGTCAGCTACATCGACCCGACACAAGGGCCGGATAATGGAAAGGTATTTGTAGGTATTGCCATGCCAAACGACATGAAAGATGCCAAAGCCGTTTACTTCTCTCCGGAAGAAAAAGCCAAACGTAATAAAACCGATGGCCAACTACTAGCGTACACAACTTACGTTCCAGGTACAACTGCCACGTATTATTGGGGATTTGCCTGGAATCGTGGGTTGTATGACATCAAAAGCTTTGATGCGTGGAACGCATATCTTACCCAACGGGTTAAGATGCTCCGCACGCCACTCGTTGTAAAAATAAAGTAAACAACAACACTCTACTCTATCACTTCCCGGCATTTCTATTGTCGGGAAGTTTTTTTTGCATCATTTCTTCACATTTTCGCCCTAAAAATTTGGAGAAGAGCAAATTATTAGTACCTTTGCGCCCAAAGAAGAAGAGGGGCGACACAGCTCCTCTTTTTTATTAGCATATACTTTTATGATAGAAAAAAACAAAGTACTCACATTAGTAGAAAACTGGTTGGACGGACGCGAAGACTTCCTCGTCGACCTGAGCATCTCGGCTGACAACAAAATCACCGTAGAAATCGACAACAAAGAAGGTGTGTGGATAGACGACTGCGTAGCACTAAGTCGTCACATCGAAGAGCACCTTAATCGTGAAGATGAAGACTTCGAACTCGAAGTGGGTTCTGCTGGTATCGGACAACCATTCAAGATTTTACGCCAATATAAGAACAACATCGGGAACGATGTTGAGGTTCTTACAAAAGAGGGCAAGAAACTATGTGGCACGTTGAAAGACGCGAACGACAACGAGTTTACCGTCGCCGTGCTGACAAAAGTAAAAGAAGAAGGTGCAAAACGTCCCAAACTTGTCGAACAGAACCAGCACTTCAACTATGATGATATAAAATATACTAAATACTTAATTTCTTTTAAATAAGACTATTATGGCCAAGAAAGAAGAAACCGTGAGTTTCCTGGATGCCTTTACAGAGTTCAAAGGTCAAAGAGATAACATTGATCGCGCTACCATGATTAGCGTGCTCGAAGAATCATTTCGTAGCGTGATTGCCAAGATGTTCGGAACAGACGAAAACTACGACGTTATCGTAAACCCGGATAAAGGAGACTTTGAAATTTGGAGAAATCGCGAAGTGGTAGCCGATGAAGATCTGATAAATCCGAATCTTCAGATTTCATTAACAGATGCACAAAAAATTGACACTGATTATGAGATTGGTGAAGACGTGACCGACGAAGTGAACTTTGCAAGTTTTGGCCGCCGAGCCATCCTAACACTCCGCCAGACTCTCGCGTCAAAGATTCTTGAGCTTGAGAAGGATAGCCTCTATAACAAATATATAGATAAAGTAGGCACCATTGTTACTGCAGAAGTATACCAGATATGGAAGAAGGAAATCTTGTTGCTTGATGATGAAGGCAACGAACTTCTTCTGCCTAAGACAGAGCAAATACCAAGCGACTTCTACCGCAAGGGAGAAACAGCTCGCGCAGTTGTTGCCCGCGTAGATAACAAGAACAACAATCCAAAGATTATCCTAAGCCGCACATCACCTGTATTTTTGGAGCGCATGCTTGAAATGGAGGTTCCAGAAATCAACGATGGCTTGATTACCATCAAGAAGATTGCACGCATCCCGGGTGAACGCGCCAAGATTGCCGTAGAAAGCTATGACGACAGAATTGACCCGGTTGGAGCCTGTGTTGGCGTAAAGGGAAGCCGCATTCATGGCATTGTACGTGAGTTGCACAACGAAAACATCGATGTAATCAATTACACATCCAACCCACAGCTTTTCATTCAACGCGCATTGAGCCCTGCCAAAATTTCATCTATCCATCTCGATCAGGAAAACCGCAAGGCAGAAGTATACCTCAGACCTGAAGAAGTTTCATTGGCAATCGGCAAGAGCGGATTGAACATCAAGCTCGCCAGCATGCTGACAGAATACACCATTGATGTATTCCGCGAACTTGACGCCAACGAAGAAGACCTCGACATCTATCTGGACGAGTTTAAGGACGAAATCGACCCATGGGTAATTGATGCTATCAAAAATATCGGTATTGACACTGCCAAAGGCGTGCTCAATGCACCCCGTGAGATGCTGATTGACAAGACAGACCTGGAAGAAGAAACCATCGACAACGTATTGGATATTCTCGCAGCAGAGTTTGAGAAAAACTAATCAAACGATTCTTTCTCTGTCCCAAACCTTCAGTATAATAAACATGATTTCTAACAACTAATTGAACAAACGTGTCAGTACGATTAAATAAAATAGCAAGAGACTTAAATGTAGGCATCATCACAGCTGTTGAATTCCTACAAAAGAAAGGATTTACCGTTGAGGCAAATCCTAACACGAAAATTACGGATGAACAATACGACTTATTGCTGAAGGAGTTTAGCACAGATAAGGATATCAAACAACGTTCTGATAAATTCATCCGCGACCGTCACACCAAAGATCGCAACAAAACTTCTGTTGCTATCGAGGGTTACGAGAATCCTAAAGAGGAGGAAGACAAAAAATTCATCTCTGCCAAAGACTCTATCGAAAACTTCATACCGAAATTTAAACCTGTCGGCAAAATCGAATTAGACAAGTTAAACGGCAAGATACATTCTGTTGCTCCTCAAGCTGAACCGTCCCAAACAGAAGAGGCTCCAAAGACGGAAGAAGCAATGCTTGAGACCAAGCCAGAACCGACCACAGAGACACTGGCAGAAATAAAGCCTGAAACTCATAAGGATTCGGAATCCCAAGCAAACGCAGGTGAGGCATCTCAATCAGTAGTAAAAGAACCAGAGATAACAGAAGAACCTGTCGTTGCAGGAAAAGAGCCAGAACCTGAAGCTGGAACAACCACACCTTCTGTGGAATCTGTAGCAGACACAACAGAAGAAAAAGAGACCCGGAATCTGGACAACAATCCAGAGGGGAAAGAAGAAACCGAAGAAATCTTCCGCATTCGTCCGACAGAGCCGAGCACAAAGCTGAACGTCATCGGTCAGATCGACCTGAACATTCTGAACCAATCTACTCGCCCCAAAAAGAAGAGCAAGGAGGAACGCAAGCGTGAACGTGACGAAAAAGAAAAGGCTCGCCAAGACCAGCGCAAACAAATAAAGGACGCTATCATCAAGGAGATTCGCCACGATGACGGCAGACCAAACAGCCCAAGCTTCAACAACGACAGTCCTAAGAAGAAACGCCAGCGCATTGTCAAGGAGCGTGTTGATATCAACGATGCACAGAACTTCCAGCACCGCGACAATGACAAGAGCGACCGTCAACAGCAGAACAATAACCAACAGAACTTCGGTGGTCAACAAGGACAGAACAAGAAGAACAAGGATCGTGACCGTAACCGTAATAAACAGCAAGCGTTTATAGCCAAGCAAGATGTCAGCGAAGAAGATGTTGCAAAGCAGGTTAAAGAGACATTGGCACGACTTACCTCCAAAAGCAAGAGCAAAGGAGCCAAATATCGCAAGGAAAAACGCGAGATGGCATCAAACCGTATGCACGAACTGGAAAGCCAAGAACTGGCAGAAAGCAGAATTTTAAAACTGACAGAATTCGTTACAGCAAACGAACTTGCAACCATGATGGACGTAAGTGTCACACAAGTCATCAGTACTTGTATGAGTGTAGGCATCATGGTCAGCATCAACCAGCGACTTGACGCCGAGACCATAAACCTCGTAGCAGACGAGTTTGGCTTTAAAACAGAATATGTCAGTGCACAGGTTGCCCAGACAATTGTAGAAGAAGCTGATGCAGAGGAAGACCTTGAGCCACGTGCACCTATCGTCACTGTTATGGGTCACGTTGACCATGGTAAGACATCATTGTTGGACTATATCCGCAAATCAAACGTCATCGCAGGCGAAGCCGGCGGTATTACACAGCATATCGGTGCCTACCATGTAACCTTGGAAGACGGACGTAAGATTACCTTCTTAGACACTCCTGGCCACGAAGCATTTACAGCCATGCGTGCCCGCGGTGCCAAAGTAACTGATGTTGTCGTTATTATTGTTGCGGCCGACGATGATGTAATGCCTCAGACCAAAGAAGCTATCAGCCACGCTACTGCTGCCGGAGTGCCTATCGTATTTGCAATCAACAAGGTCGATAAGCCAACTGCCAATCCGGACAAAATCAAAGAGCAGTTGGCTGCCATGAACTTTCTCGTGGAGGATTGGGGCGGCAAATACCAATCACAAGACATCTCTGCCAAGAAAGGTACCGGTGTAAACGAACTGATGGAAAAAGTGCTTCTCGAAGCTGAAATGCTTGACCTGAAGGCAAATCCGAACAGGAAAGCAACAGGTAGCATTATAGAATCTTCTTTGGATAAAGGTCGTGGTTATGTAGCAACTGTACTTGTATCCAACGGTACACTGAAGAAAGGCGACATCGTGCTTGCCGGAACATGCTTCGGCCGTGTCAAAGCGATGTTCAACGAACGCAATCAACAGCTAAAGGAGGCCGGTCCATCCGAACCTGCATTGATTCTGGGCTTGAACGGAGCTCCTGCAGCAGGCGATACATTCCACGTCTTTGACACAGAACAGGAAGCACGCGAGGTAGCGAACAAACGCGAGCAGCTGCAACGAGAACAAGGCCTGCGAACCGCCAAGATTCTAACCTTGGATGAAATCGGCCGCCGTTTAGCCTTGGGCGACTTCCATGAGTTGAACCTCATAGTCAAAGGTGATGTAGACGGTTCTGTCGAAGCTTTGAGTGACTCTTTGATAAAATTGAGTACCGAACAGATTCAAGTCAATGTCATCCACAAGGCTGTCGGTCAAATCAGCGAATCAGATGTATCGTTGGCAGCAGCTTCCGATGCCATTATCATAGGCTTCCAGGTTCGCCCCTCAGGCCCAGCCTCAAGACTGGCCGAACAGGAGAAGGTGGACATACGCAAATATTCTGTCATCTACGACGCTATTGAAGAAGTGAAGTCTGCTATGGAAGGTATGCTCGCTCCTACTCTCAAAGAACAGGTTACAGCAACCATCGAAGTGCGTGAGGTATTCCACATCAGCAAGGTTGGCCAGGTGGCCGGAGCAATGGTTAAGACCGGTAAAGTCAAAAGAACAGACAAGGCTCGTCTTATCAGAGACGGCATTGTGGTGTTCACCGGTTCTATCAATGCGTTGAAACGTTTTAAAGACGATGTGAAGGAAGTGGCAACAAACTTCGAATGTGGTATCAGCCTGACCAATTGTAACGACATCAAAGTGGGTGACATCATTGAGTCTTACGAAGAAATCGAAGTAAAGAAAACACTCTAATATATGACACTGGCAACATTTGATATTATAATTCTAATCATTGTGGCAGCAGGGTTGATTGTTGGTGCAAAAAAAGGCATCATCAAGCAACTCGCTTCCATCATAGGTCTGATTGCCGGTATTATTGCAGCCAAAATCATGTATGAGACGGTAGCAGAGTGGCTCTGCCCCACTGTTACCGACAACATGACCATTGCACAAATCCTTTCGTTTGTCTTGATTTGGATTGCTGTGCCATTACTTTTTTCACTCGCTGCCTCTGTCATAACAAAAGCGCTGGAATTGATATATCTGGGGTGGCTGAACCGGATTTTGGGAGCAGCCTTAGGAGTCATGAAGTATGCACTGCTCCTAAGTATCTTGTTTTGTACAATAGACTTTTTAGACAACAAAAACGAGTTAATCTCTCAAGAGACAAAACAGTCCTCCATCTTATACACACCCACTAAGGGAATTGCTACTTGGTTATTTCCGATTGCCAAAAGAACAGCAGAAAAATACATACACCCCAAACAAGGTGTTCAACAAACCGGAATAGAGGAGGGAGAAAATCAAGTATGACAGATAAAGTACAATCATCGGCAACCAACAAGAAGTCCAACGAATACGTCCGTCGGGTTGCTGAAGAAAAATATAAATACGGATTCACGACCGACATTCACACCGAAGTCATTGAGAAAGGTTTGAATGAGGAAGTGATTCGTATTATCTCTCAAAAAAAAGGCGAGCCGGACTGGCTGCTTGAGTTCAGATTGAAAGCCTTTCGTTACTGGCAGACTCAAGAGATGCCCACATGGGCTCATTTGAGGATTCCCGAAATTGACTACCAGTCCATCTCCTATTATGCCGACCCAACCCAGAAATCGAAAGAAGACAACCGTAACAAGGAAATAGACCCGGAATTGGTCAAGACTTTTGACAAGTTGGGCATTCCTCTTGAAGAACGGGCGGCGTTGAGCGGTATGGCTGTTGATGCGATCATGGACTCCGTTTCTGTAAAAACCACATCCACAGAGAAACTTAAAGAGCTTGGCATTATATTTTGCAGTATCAGCGAAGCCGTCAAACAATATCCGGATTTGGTCCGACAGTATCTAGGGTCCGTCGTCAATTATCGTGATAATTTCTTTGCAGCACTCAATTCCGCGGTATTCAGTGACGGTTCCTTTGTCTTTATACCCAAAGGAGTGCGATGTCCCATGGAATTGAGCACATATTTCCGCATTAATGCCAAAGGAACCGGACAGTTTGAACGCACGCTCATTGTGGCGGAAGATGACTCGTACGTATCCTATCTCGAAGGTTGTACGGCACCTATGCGAGACGAGAACCAACTTCATGCCGCCATTGTAGAAATCGTTATACTGAACCGCGCAGAAGTGAAATACAGCACTGTTCAGAACTGGTATCCCGGCGACAGCGAAGGGAAAGGCGGCATTTACAATTTCGTTACCAAACGGGGGCACTGTAAAGGAGAAGGCAGCAAACTTTCATGGACGCAGGTTGAAACCGGTTCGGCTATCACATGGAAATATCCCTCCTGCATTCTTTCGGGAGACAACTCGACTGC
The DNA here is from genome assembly GCA_029227175.1 of Bacteroidales bacterium. Classification (GTDB taxonomy): domain Bacteria; phylum Bacteroidota; class Bacteroidia; order Bacteroidales; family Bacteroidaceae; genus Bacteroides. The sequence goes on from JAQXZK010000030.1 coordinate 40,942, forward strand.
CGAGTTCTATAGCGTCGCCGTGACCAACAACCATCAGCAGGCCGACACCGGCACCAAAATGATTCATTTGGGTAAAAATACGCGTTCGACCATTGTAAGCAAAGGAATCTCGGCCGGACAAAGCGAGAATTCGTACCGAGGTCTGGTTAAGGTAAGCGAGAAAGCTGATGGAGCGCGTAACTACTCATCGTGTGACTCCCTCCTTTTAGGAAGCAACTGCGGCGCGCACACCTTCCCCTACATGGACATAAAAAACAACACGGCCATTATAGAACACGAGGCGACAACCTCTAAAATCAGCGAGGAACAATTGTTCTATTGCAATCAAAGAGGTATTCCCGCCGAAGAGGCCGTCGGCCTTATTGTCAATGGCTATGCCAAAGAAGTTATTAACAAACTGCCCATGGAGTTTGCTGTCGAGGCACAAAAACTTCTCAGCGTGTCGCTTGAGGGCAGTGTAGGATAAGATTATGAGTTATGCTTGAAATCAAGAACTTACACGCCGGCATTAACGGCAAAGAAATATTAAAGGGTATTGACCTTACCATCAATGACGGAGAGGTACATGCCCTGATGGGACAGAATGGCGCAGGTAAGAGCACCCTTAGCAATATCCTGGTCGGCAATCCGGCTTACGAAGTAACACAGGGCTCTATTACCTTCAATGGGAAAGACCTGCTGGCCATGTCGCCCGAAGACCGCGCTTGCGAGGGAGTATTCATGTCCTTCCAAACACCTATTGAGATTCCCGGAGTCTCCATGGTGAATTTCATGCGTGCAGCACTCAATGCCAAACGGAGGTATCAAGGATTGGAGCCAATCTCGGCCAGCGAATTTCTGAAGTTAGCCAGAGAAAAGAGAAAGATTGTCGAACTTGACAACAGATTGGCAAGTCGTTCCGTGAACGAAGGATTCAGCGGCGGAGAGAAGAAACGCAATGAAATCTACCAGATGGCAATGCTTGAACCTACTTTTGCCATTCTGGACGAGACAGACTCCGGTCTTGACGTAGACGCATTACGCATCGTGGCAGAAGGCTTCAACAAACTCCGCACTCCTCAGACCAGCGCATTGGTCATTACCCACTATCAGCGCCTGCTTGACTACCTGAAGCCGGACACCATTCACGTGCTTATGAATGGCCGAATCGTCAAGACTGACGGTCCGACACTGGCACAAGAAATAGAGAATAAAGGATTTGACTGGATTAAAGCTGAGATACAGTGAACAGCGAACAACAATACATAGAACTTTTTCAACAATACAAAGATGCCATTTGCGTTCCTTGCCCTGAGGTCATGAATCGTCCTCGGGAGGAAGCATTCAAGTCTTTTTGTGCATCAGGATTTCCTACGTTGAAAACCGAACGATACAAATACACAGATGTTCAAAAAGCATTTGCACCCAACTATGGCTTGAACCTGAACCGGATTGAAATAAAAGCCCAGACACAGGACATTTTCAAATGCGATGTTCCGAATCTCAGTACGCTCCTGTATTTTGTTGTCAACGATAGTTTCAACAAATTCGAAATACCTTCGTACGAGCTTCCAAAAGGCATCACTATCTGTTCGCTGTCTGACGCAGCCAGGCAATACCCCGAAATTGTCAAGAAACACTACGCTCGCATTGCTTCCGGCTTCCCCACCATCCGACAGACAACCGACAATGCTGCTGCACCAGGAGAGCATGACGCAATCACAGACTTAAACACGATGTTCGCCCAAGACGGTCTGTTTGTTCATATCTCCAAAAACACGAAGCTCGACAAGACACTTCAAGTCATCAACCTGCTCCACGCAAAGGTAGATATGATGATAAACCGTCGCGTCCTGATTGTGCTGGAAGAGTCAGCTGAAGCAAAGATTCTGTTCTGCGATCACACGATGGACAATCAGAACTTCCTCACCACACAGGTAACAGAGGTCTTTGCCGGAGAAAACAGTTCCCTGGAGCTGTACGAGTTGGAAGAGACTCATGCCAAGAACCTTCGTTTCAGCAACCTGTATATTAATCAGGAAGCTTACAGCCGCGTATCTGTCAACTCACTCACGCTACAGGGAGGTACCACCAGAAACACGACCTACGTGACCTTGAAAGGACACGATGCTGAGATAAACCTCTACGGAGGAGTCATTGCAGACAAAAAACAACACGTTGACAACCATACGCTGATTGACCATCAGGCTCCCAACTGTCAAAGTAACGAGCTCTACAAATACGTTCTTGACGACGAGGCTGTCGGCGCCTTTGCCGGACGTATCCTGGTGAGAAAAGACGCGCAAAAGACACAGTCACAAGAAACCAACGCAAATCTGTGCTCTACACCCACTGCCCGGATGTATACACAGCCCATGCTTGAGATTTATGCCGACGACGTGAAGTGTAACCACGGAGCCACCGTCGGGCAACTGAACGAGCAAGCCATCTTCTATATGCGTCAGCGAGGAATCCCCTTGGAAGAAGCCCGGATGCTGTTGAAGTTTGCCTTTATAGGCGATGTACTCGACAAGATTGCCTTGGAGCCGCTCCGTGACCGTCTGCACTACCTTACAGAGAAGCGGATTCGCGGTGAGTTCAATCAGTGCACCGGCTGCAGGCTCTGCCAGTAGCATCTCATCCACAACCCTCAAAACACACTCGTCTGCCCATGTACGACATTCAGAAAATACGTGAAGACTTCCCCATCCTGTCTCGCGAGGTATATCATCACCCGCTGGTCTATTTAGACAATGGGGCAACAACCCAGAAGCCCCGTCAGGTGATTGAGGCCATGGTCAATGAGTATTACTCGGTGAACGCCAATGTCCACCGGGGTGTTCACTTCCTCTCCCAACAAGCCACCGAACTGCACGAAGCATCCAGAGAGACCGTTCGCCGGTTTATAGGAGCCCGCAGTAACTCCGAAATCATCTTCACGCGAGGCACCACCGAAAGTATGAACCTCCTTGCCTTCTGCTTTGGCGAAGCCTTCATGAAAGAAGGCGATGAAGTCATTGTCAGTACCATGGAACACCACAGCAATATTGTTCCCTGGCAACTGCTACAAAAGCGCAAGGGCATCCGGATTCAGGTCATTCCCATGAACGACAAGGGCGAACTGCAACTTGAAGAGTACAAGAAACTTTTCAACGAGCACACCAAACTTGTCAGCGTTGCCCACGTCAGTAACGTATTGGGAACCGTCAATCCCGTCAGAGAAATTATCCGGATTGCACATGAGCGAGACATTCCCGTTGCCATAGACGGCGCACAGGGTGCGCCCCACATGAAGGTTGACGTTCAGGCACTCGATGCCGACTTTTATGCTTTCAGCGGACATAAGATATATGGTCCGACCGGAGTTGGCGTACTTTACGGCAAAGAAAAACTCCTGGATGCCATGCCTCCTTATCAGGGTGGCGGTGAGATGATTCAACGCGTGAGCTTTGAGAAGACCACCTTCAATACGCTTCCGTTCAAATTCGAAGCAGGTACGCCCGACTATGTGGCCACTACCGGACTGGCCAAGGCACTCGACTACGTCTCTGCCATCGGCATGAACCAGATACAACTCCACGAACAAGAACTCACCCAATACGCCATGCAGCAGATTCGCCAGATTCCCGACATCCATATCTATGGAGAAGCCGAACAGAAGGATGCAGTCATCTCATTCAACGTAGGCAAAATCCATCATTTGGACATAGGCATGCTGCTCGACCGCTTGGGGATAGCAGTCCGCACAGGCCACCATTGCGCCGAGCCTCTCATGCAACGTCTGGGTATAGAAGGAACCGTACGTGCCTCCTTCGCTCTCTACAACACGAAAACCGAAGTCGACCAGCTCATTGCTGGCCTTGACCGCATAGCCAAGATGTTCTGAGCAAAAACTTCACGAAGCGTACTTGACCCAAATTGGTCAAAAATAAGATGAGGCCGCGCCTATCTGGCACAGCCTCATCTTATTTGAACAGATTCAGTCCTTTCGTTCTTAGTCTATTTCCTCGTCAGGCTCATAGCCTCCCATCTCACGAATAGCATTCTTCAGCATAGTATATTGCTGGAAGAGATGGTTAACCGGCTCTTCGCCCTGCGTGTAATCGTGCATAGGTGCTTTGAGGAAGAAGCTCAGGAAACGCTGGATACCAGACTTACCGGCTCTCGCTGCAAGGTCGGAGAGCAGACACAGGTCAAGCAACAACGGAGCAGCCAAGATGGAGTCACGGCAAAGGAAGTTAATCTTAATCTGCATAGGATAATTCATCCAGCCGAATATGTCTATATTATCCCAACCCTCCTTGTTGTCATTGCGCGGAGGATAGTAGTTGATGCGCACTTTATGATAATACTGGTTATCCTCATCGTTTCCATGCCCATAGAGATCCGGCTGAGCTTCCGGCTTGAGAATGGTCTCAAGCGTAGAGAGCTTACTAACCTCCTTGGTGCGGAAGTTAGCCGGCTCATCGAGAACAAGACCGTCTCTGTTTCCAAGAATATTGGTAGAGAACCATCCGTTCAAACCCAGGCAACGCGTACCGATGATTGGAGCGAAACCAGACTTAACCAATGTCTGACCAGTCTTGAAATCCTTGCCGGCAATAGGCATTCCTGTCTTCTCTGACATCTCCCACATGGCCGGGATGTCCACTGTCGTATTAGGTGCACCCATAATGAAGGGAGCACCTTCTGCCAGAGCAGCATAGGCATAGCACATGGAAGGTGCAATGTTCTTAGTGTCATTAGCCTTCATAGCCTCTTCCAGATGAGCAAGTGTGTCATGGACCTCCATATTGGGCGCTACATATATCTCGGTTGATGCAGCCCATGCCACAACGATGCGAGAGCAATTGTTTGCAGCCTTGAAGCCACGAATATCCTGACGGAGAGCCTCAACCATTTCCCAACGCGTTGCGCACTGCTTCACATTGTCTCCATCCAGACGCTTGGCGAAATTCTTGTCGAACGCAGCCTTGAACGGTACTATCTTCTCCAGTTCGTCCTTCACAGGCATGATGTCCTTTTCCTTCAGTACTTCTGCATACATGGCGCTTTGGAAAGCATTGGCAGGATAAACATCCCATGCACCGAAGACAATATCGTCCAACTTTGCCATTGGAACAATCTCAGCATAAGAAAGGTACTTCTTATCAGCACCCTTGCCAACACGAATCTTGTCATATTGAGTCATAGACCCTACCGGCTTAGCAAGCCCTTTGCGTGCCATTAGCACACCTGTCATGAAAGTAGAAGTCACAGCACCAAGTCCAACGACCATAATACCTAACTTACCCTCAGCAGGCTTAACGTTTTGTTTTTCCATTGTACGATTGAATATTAATTTTTTAGAACTCTTTTCCTTTTTTCTCTTCTATTAGAACAGAGGCTGCACAGCATTACTATAAACTATTCACCCACTCTGTCTTATAAAAACTTTCAAAATTAAGCAAAAGAATCACTATCTACAAAACACCCCCAAAAAATTAACCTCTATTTGACAGATTTAACTCCATATTGGCCAACAATTTTTCGTACACTGATTATAGCATTTCTCATGGTATCTTCCCCTATAGAGTATTGGAGTACCCGCTATGGGATACTGTAGTCATCCCTAAGAGAGTACTTGAGTACTTCCACGTGAAGAACTCGAGCCATTTGTCTTATCCTGATTTCAATAGATAATTTTCACTAACAGAATCCGTAGACAGAACTGCAAATGTCATACAAATCCACCAGACACAAGCCTGAAAGCTGGGCTGTCTTTGTTGACGCGCCGTACAAACGGCATTTGAAGACCTAAAAGCCAAATAATGCGTATGGCCAAACGGTCTAAAAAAATTAAAGACGGAGATGGCGCTATCTGTTCAGCCAAAGCATCGGGTTGAGTTTTTCCTTTCCTTTGCGAAGCTGGAAATGGAGAACCGTACGACCATTGTCGGACTTGTCACTGAAGACTGTACCCAGCACCTGCTTGGTAGAGACATCGGCACCCTGCTTGACAGAAACCGAAGAGAGGTTAGTATAGACCGAGAAGTAGCCGCCATGACGCACAAGGACACCGAATAGTCCGTCCCCCAGACGAAGAACCGCCGTCACCTTCCCGTTGAAGATGGCACGGGCCTGAGCTCCCTGCTTACCCTGTATGTCGATACCCTTGTTGTCAAGTTTGACATAGCTCAATCCCTCGACAGTATGCTCTCCGAACTGGCCGGTAATTATATATGGCCCGGTGATAGGCATGGGCAGACGGCCGCGGTTGCCGGCAAAGTCACTGGAAAGAGCCACGTCTTCCTTGCTCAAGGTGTAGGAGCCGGTGGACTTCGCCGGGGTCTTTCCACCACTCTTCCTACTCGCCGCATTCTTCTTACGGGCCTCCTCCTCAGCACGCTTGCGGGCTTTCTCGACCTCCTGGGCTATGAGGCGGTCAATGCGTGCATTGAGTTGTTGCGACTCCTTGCGTTTCTTGGCCACTTCGTTCTGGATAGCACGCTGTTTCTTCCGCAGGTTAGAGATGAGCTTCTGCTTTTCTTTCTCTTGTCCCTCGAGTTTAGTTTTCTCACGCTCACGTTCCTCCAACAGTTTCTGCTTGGACGCCTTTGCCGACTCTACCTGCCGGCGTTTGGCCGTTACTTCTTCCTGCTTACGCTTAATTTCCTCGCCTTGTATACGCTGGAAAGTGGCATACTCCTGCACATAACGCAAACGACGGTAGGTTTGTGCCAAATTCTGTGCCGAAAAGATAAACATCAACTTATCCTGTATGGAGCGGTTACTACGTAAATACTTCACAGATGAGGCATAGTGGTTCTTCTTCTCCTTCAAGTCATTCTGCAAACCCACAAGCTGGCGCTGCAAGGCAATCAGTTCCCTATCGAGCAGAGCCACATCACCGGTGATGTCAGCAATATAACGCTTGCGCTCTTCTATTTGGCCGGTCAAGGTGGAGAGAGCCTTCATCTGGCTGCCCACATCCTTCTTCGTTGTCTTGAGAATCGTTTCTTTCTCGGCAATCTGCTTCTGCAGGTCGGAACGTTTATTCTCAAGTTGGCGTATGAGCGGTGTAGACTGAGCCCACAGCACGGAGGATTGTGTTGCACAAACCAGCAGCAAAAGGAGAAAGCGTTTTATCATATAGTTAGCGTGTGTGTTTGATTAGGTTGTTGTATGCCGGAGGATTTATTTTTGTTGCAGACCTTGAAGCAGTCGTAAAATCTCGCCGATAGTGACTTCGGTGTAGCGGCTGCTCAACTCGGTCGGACTCATGGAGAAATCTTCGCCTGAAAAATTGGACAATCGGAGCTTGGCACGGTCAAGTCCGGTCAGGCCGAACTGGTTGGCAGTCAATGTAAACTCTCCTCGTACAGCCTGTTGACGAATGAGTAGTTCGAGGCGGGAAAAGTCAACACTCTCCGACAACTGCTCACCCAAAGACTCACGCCTAACACGGCAGTAGCGCTTACCCATACGGTCGACAAGCAGCAGTTCGTCAGGAGTGAAGTCTATGCGGGCCACCTCCGTGCGGAGTATGGGCATGAGGAGTGAAATCTGGATGCGCTCGTCACGCAGCAGTTTCATGTTGCCATTCACCGTGAGCACTGCATCCCGGGTGGGTACAGTCAGTTCGACACGCGCAGAGAGACAACGAGAGGTGAGCATCTGATGCGACTCGGCAACTGACGGCTTGCTGCCCATAACGCCTCGGGAGCTCTTACACGATGTGACAATCAATACTGCCACAAACAGCAAGGCTATCGTATAAATGACGTGAAAGTTTCTTTTCTTCATGGCACTTGTAGGGTTTTAAGTTTTCCGGACACCCGTTCCTTGAGCTCTTCCGTGGCATCTCCTGCCTCCATCGCCTTCTGCCAGCATGTATGGGCTCCCTCCGGATCACCGGTCTTCAGGTGGATGTCTCCACCGTGTTCGAGAACCACACTGCTATCCTCCTTCAGGTTCTTGATAGCCTGGTCTATGTAGATACGCGCCTCAGCATACTTGCCCTTCTCGTAAAGAATCCAGGCATAGGTATCCAGGTAGGTGGCGTTGTCAGGCTCAGCCTTGACGGTCTTGTAGGACATTTCCTCTGCCCGGTCAAGGTTTTTCTTTTCAAGAGAGAGATAATAGGCATAATTATTGAGCGCACTGATATTGTCGGCATTGTATTTCAGCGCCTCCTCATAGGCTTCATACGCTTCCACGTCCTTCTGCTGCGTGTGGAGAATGTCACCCATGATAGCGTAGAAATCGCTCAGAATTTCTTTATTCACCTGCTGATTGGCCTGATTCAATGCCTTGCGACAAACGGCAAGCGCATCGTCCAGCCGCTGTTCGTGATGATAGCCTATGGCCAAATAGAAATAGAACTCTATGCGGTCAGGACTGGCCAACACCCCGCCCTCACAGAGATTGATAATCGCCCCATAGTCATTGTTCTTGATGGCATATTGGAGCAGGGTGAGTCGGACGCTGGCATTGTCCGGTGTCAGGTCAAGCACCTGATGCAACACCGGACCGGCTTTTTCCTGCATCCCCTTCTCAAGCAGATACTGGGCATAAATCAAAGGTATCTGAGGGTCGTCTGGCTCCTGAGCCATTATTTGTTCGAAACGGTTGATAACCTTCAGGCTGTCTCCCCCCTCTTTCTGCTGAACCAATATATATTGCTGCATGACCCGAAAACGGACGGCATCGGGTACTTTATGACTGAGCAGAAGTGTGTCGAGCTGCTGTTCCATCTTATCCTCCTCGCCACTGCGCTCATAATAGGCCAACAAAGCCGACATGGCCTGAACATTATCCGGTTCTCGGTTGAGTACATCCTGATAGATGGCATAAGCATCGTCCAGCTTGTCGGACTCCATATAGGCATCGCCCAAGGCAATGCGATAACGAAGATCATCGGGATATTCCTTCATCAAGGCCTTGATTTCCTTGAATGCCCGTTTCTGATTACCCTGCTGCATGTAGATTCTGAACTTCTGCATGCTGAGTTGCTCTGACTTGCCCACACGTTCCTCCAAAACATTGAGAAGCCGGAGTTCCTTTTCCCAGGCTTCCTGAGAGGTATAAACATCCAGCAGGCCATAATAAATGTCGAGCTTATTCGGAAAACGAACAGCCATCTGCTCCATCAAAGCCGCAGCCTCATCCACCTTCTTCTGCTGCATGTAGAGGTTGACCAATGTGTTGGCATACCAATAATTCTGCAAGTCGTTCTGAACCGCTTTCTCTAAAGCTGCCAAAGCCTCCGGCACTTTGTTCAAGAAAAGATAGTACTGCATCAATTCGTGATTGGCCACTGCCGACTCAGGATTGATGGACAGACAATGCCGTATGAGTTCATATGCCGCATCATAATTCCCCTGTTGCTTCTGACGTACGGCCTCTATAAAGAAATAATCAAAGCGACGCTGTTCCTGCGAAGAGAGCACAGGCACCGTCTCTTCAGACAGTGCCTTAACCTGTTTGTCCGTCTGTCGGCCAGCCGACAGGGGCAGACAAAACAACGCACCTATAATTATCAATATATATTTCTGCATAAAACCAGGTTTCAGCTGCGGCCCGAATGGCCGAAGCCTCCCTCTCCGCGCTCCGTTTCATCCAACACTTCAACGGTCTCCCATTCTGCCTGCTCGTGACGAGCAATGACCAATTGGGCAATGCGGTCTCCATCCTGGACAGTCACCGATTCAGAAGAGAGGTTAATTAAAATAACTCCTATTTCACCGCGATAGTCAGCATCAATCGTACCCGGAGTATTCAGCACGGTGACACCCTGCTTCAAAGCAAAACCACTACGAGGACGTACCTGGGCCTCAAACCCTGCAGGAAGGGCCATGTAAAGACCGGTAGGTATTAACCGACGCTCCAAAGGAGACATGGTTATAGGTTCCTCTATATTGGCACGCAAGTCCATACCTGCCGACTGCGGAGTGGCATATCGGGGCAATGGATGTTTGGACTTATTGATAATTTTCACCTTGAGCATAATCGCAAATATTATCTTTGATTAATCACTGATTAACTCTACTGCTGCTTATGAATGGGATAGAACACCTTGTTCGCGCCTGAGGTGATGCGAAGTGCAGCAGGCTCATTAGCCACGAAAGACTCGATGTGGCGCATACGCTTCTCCTCCAAGATTTCGTCAAAGGCAATGAGGATACCTGTTTCCTCTACGTCTCCAAAACCGTAATTGATGGCTGTGCCAAACATGCGCATCGTCGGACTGAGGTTCATGTAGGCATTCACCAACGGAGGAATATTCAGGCCCAATTTGCGAATCTCGCCATTGAGGATACGATAATCTTCCTTAAAATTATCCTTGCAGAAAAGAGCCTCCAACTCTCTGGGGTCTGTCTCTATCTCGAGTGGAGTTACAGGAGTGATAAGATTGTCCTTGTCAGAAAAATGCTTGCGGAGGAAATACAGAATCATATCACGACCACGCGTCAGGTAGCTGGGGTACATCGTCATCTTTCCAAAAAAATACTTTACATGAGGCATCACTACCGTAAGCGCTCCCAAACCGTCCCAAAGATTATCCAACGCAAAGAGGCCCTTGCTACCGGCCTTGGAACTCTGATATTCAAGCGTCACAAACGAGCGGCCCAACTCAATGGTATAAGGAAGATACTCCTTAAGGAACTTCTCAGAAAAATGAAACATGTGCGAAGTAGCGAGAATCGGAGCCCCCTGCTCGTCAAACTTCACCTCTGAACCCAGAAGATACCGGTAGCCGCCAATGATTTCCTCCACCTCAGGATTCCACACGATGAGCTGCTTGTAAGGCAGTTCCATGGTATCAAATTCATCAATATCGACCTTTTTGCCCGTTCCGCCTCCACCTGCGCGGAAAGCAATTTCACGAAGACGGCCTATCTCGAGCATTACATTCGGAGAATCATGAGCTGTGATGATATAGATTTGATTATGACTCTTGTTGGTCATGCGCAAGCGTTTCTCTTCCGTGAGCTCCGCTCTCAACAAATCCTTACTGACAGGCGCTATTATTTCTTCCATCCGCATTATTTTAGTTTATAAACGATGTCCTTCACATATTGTGCCCACTCTCCAGCCGACTTGGACTTGTCAAACGTCTGCCAGGGAATAGGTTTCCCTATCTTTAACTTGAATGTCTTGTGAGCATTCTTAAATGTCTCGTCACTGAGATACAACATGGCAATATTAAACTTGATTCCCAACCACTTGCTGATGTTAGCTAAATTATAGAAGAAGTCAGAGTTACGACCTTCAAAATAAATGGGCACAACATCACGATGAGACATTACGCTTTTTGTGACAAAGGCTTTCTTCCACTCCAAATCCTGGATTACACCATGCTGGCGTCGTGAACACACACCTGCGGGGAACATAATAATATGCCTGTCTGAGGAGAACGCCTTTTCTACCAGTTTGGGGAAATCCTTAGCCTGACGGCCGGTCTTATTGATGGGGACGCACAAAGGTGCCAACCCACGAAGATTCATCAACAGGTCGTTGACAAGATAGACAATCTTCCCATCATAATGGGTACCAAGCACATAGCCCAATGCCAGACCATCCGGTCCGCCAAGTGGATGATTAGAAACAAACGTGCAAAGCCGACCATCGTCCGGAAGATTCTCTGCACCCTCTACCTCTATTTGAACGTGCAGAAAATCCAGCGCACTCTTGATGTAAGGAACCCCTTCCTTTCCTTCTGAAATGCGGATACACTCATTCAACTCGTCCTGATGGGCAATCTTTTTCAAATACGAAATGACAAATCGGGGGATATAACGGTATTTCTCCGGTGCTTTTTCCCGGAGGATTTTGTCAATATCTATTCCAAATGATTCTGATTCCATTCGCCTTGCTTCACAATTTGCGCATTTACGCCACAAAATAACGGCACTTTTCCCATTTATCCAAAAAAATCAGACAAAAGTGTCATACACACTTCGGAATTATCAGATTTTGTCTCCATACGACAAATCTCCCGCATCACCCAACCCGGGAACGATATACTTCCGGCTGTTCAGATGACTATCAACAGCCGCACAATAGAGTGTTACATCGTCATCAGGGAATAAGCTTTCCAAGTGAGCTACACCCTCCGGACTTGCTATGATACAGGCCAACATAATCTTGGCAGGACGGCCTTTGGTAAACAATGCCTTGCAAGCTAATTCAAAACTTTCTCCTGTAGCCAACATCGGGTCTACCAGAATCAGTGTCTTACCGTCCAGCATGGGGGAAGCAATATACTCAACCTTCACATCCAATTCTTGACATGCCTCATCTTTGTAATATCTGTAAGCCGAAATAAATGCGTTACCGGCTCTATCAAAGACATCCAGAAAGGCCTCGTGAAGCGGCAGGCCGGCACGGAAAACCGTGGCAAGTACAATGTCATCATCCGGCGTGGAAACCGAAGCCACATCAAGTGGCGTGCGCACCTGCTTCTCCGAGTAGGTCAACTCCTTACTCATCTCATATGCCATCGCATGACCGATGCGCCGAATATTGTGCCGAAACCTCATCCTATCACTTTGCACACATATATCACGCAACTCCGCTACAAACTGATTGAGAACCGTATTCCGTTCAGCAAAATTGATTGTTTTCATATCATTCAACCTTTATTTTCCATACTATATCGGCACACAAAGAAATACAAAAATAATCAAAATTGCAACATTCACTTTACACTTCTTCAACCCATACATAAAAACGAATTATAGAAAACACTAAAATTCCAAAATATTTTGTCCTTTTGCTTGCAGATAAGTTATCTTTGCATTGAAAATCGATAGGATTGGGAAATCAAACAATACATTATCATATTTTAAAAACACTAAAAGCAAATGGCAAATTTAGATTTGACAAAGTATGGCATTACAGGTTCTACTGTGATTGCCCACAACCCTTCTTACGAAGTACTCTTCGCAGAAGAAACAAAAGCTGGTCTTGAAGGATATGAAGTTGGTCAGAACACCGAACTTAACGCTGTAAACGTTATGACAGGTATTTACACCGGTCGTTCTCCTAAGGATAAATACATCGTTATGGATGCAAACTCTAAAGACACTGTATGGTGGACTTCAGAGGAATACAAGAATGACAATCACCCAATGTCTGAAGACGTATGGGCAAAAGTAAAGGAACTCGCTGTAAAAGAACTCTGCAACAAGAACCTTTACGTGGTTGACGCATTCTGTGGTGCAAACAAAGATACACGTATGGCTGTCCGCTTCATTGTTGAAGTAGCATGGCAGGCACACTTCGTAACAAACATGTTCATCCAGCCAACAGCTGAGGAACTCGCTAACTTCGAGCCTAATTTCGTTATCTACAATGCTTCTAAGGCAAAAGTAGAAAACTACAAGGAACTTGGTCTCAACTCTGAGACTTGTGTTGCTTTCAACGTAACAAGCCGCGAGCAGGTTATCATCAACACATGGTACGGCGGCGAGATGAAGAAGGGTATGTTCTCCATGATGAACTACTACCTTCCATTAAAGGGCATCGCTTCCATGCACTGCTCCGCAAACACCGACTTAAACGGTGAGAACACCGCTATCTTCTTCGGTCTGTCTGGTACAGGTAAGACTACTCTGTCTACTGATCCTAAGCGTCTGCTGATCGGTGATGATGAGCACGGCTGGGATGACAACGGCGTATTCAACTTCGAGGGAGGCTGCTACGCAAAAGTTATCAACCTGGACAAAGAGTCTGAGCCAGATATCTACAATGCAATCAAGCGCAACGCTCTGTTAGAGAACGTTACTCTGGATGCTGAGGGCAAGATCGATTTCGCTGATAAGAGCGTTACTGAGAACACCCGTGTTTCTTATCCGATCAACCATATCCAGAACATTGTACGTCCAGTTTCTTCTGCACCAGCAGCTAAGAACGTAATCTTCTTATCCGCAGATGCATTCGGCGTACTTCCTCCAGTATCCGTACTGACACCAGAGCAGACTCAGTACTACTTCCTGTCTGGTTTCACAGCAAAACTGGCTGGTACAGAGCGTGGTATCACAGAGCCAACTCCTACCTTCTCCGCTTGCTTCGGACAGGCATTCCTGGAGCTGCATCCAACCAAATATGCAGAAGAGTTAGTTAAGAAGATGGAGAAGAGCGGTGCGAAAGCATACCTGGTTAATACAGGATGGAACGGCACTGGCAAACGTATCTCCATTAAAGATACCCGTGGTATCATCGATGCGATCTTAAGCGGTGCTATCTTAACTGCACCTACCAAGAAGATCCCATTCTTCAACTTCGAAGTTCCTACCGAGCTTCCAGGTGTTGATCCTGCTATCCTGGATCCAAGAGATACCTACGCAGATGCAGCTGAGTGGGAGACCAAAGCAAAAGATCTGTCTGCAAGATTCATCAAGAACTTCGCTAAATACGAAGGCAACGCAGCAGGTAAAGCACTGGTATCCGCTGGCCCACAGTTATAATTACAAACTCAATAAGCGTGATAAGAGGAGCGGTTGTTTCGACAGCCGCTCCTCTTTTTGTTGCTGCGAAGACAAGATGTAAAAATCCCCCCAAATGCATCCAGATTTATGCTATGATAGACGTATACACATGATGTTGAGCTCAAAACTTCTCCTGCAAGCAAGCTTGCGTCGAACTTCTGATCTTTTGACCCTGGTATCATACACATTGTAAAAAGGGGGATTCATTTTGAGAATCGCAGTTATTGATGATCTGGAAAGGGATGCCAGACAGTTGGCAGATCAGATCTCGACTTACATGAGCACACATCGGATTCCTGCTGATACTCCGGAGATTTTTCCTGGTGGAGAAGAATTTCTTGCCGGATTTATACCTGGCGTTTATGATATTATTTTTCTTGATATTTATATGAATGGCATCAATGGCATGGAAACAGCCAAGAAGATCCGTCTTTGGGATACTTCCTGCCATATTATTTTCGTGACAACTTCATCTGATTTTGCTGTAGACAGCTATGAAGTGAAGGCGACGTATTACCTGATCAAACCAACCACAGAAGAACAGGTTTCGAAGGCTTTGGACCGCTGTAATCTGCAGATGATGATGAACGAGGCGTCCATTCTGGTTCCTGCTAAGAATATGGAGATCCGGTTATTGCTTCATCAGATTTCATATACCGAATAGAGTGTATGAGAAAATCTCTGTAAATAAGATTCTTCTATGATAATTAAGGGCAATAAGCTTACGGATTAGGCTTACCGCCCTTACTTTATATATCACAGTTGCTTACAGGCATGTCAAGGGCAGGCGGTTTCCCGCCTGTCTTTTTAAGCTGTCTTTTGATTATTCAGGTAAGCGTCCTTCGTACATAATACTCAGTTCTCCATAGACCTGGCCCCAATCCCGGATTGTGGTAGTCCACTTTTTCGTAGCCTCAAAAGTGGCCAAATACAGGGCTTTTAACAGGGCGGTATCGCTTGGAAATACGCTCCTTTGGCGATTCAGCTTCCGGTAGGTGGAATTCAGTGATTCTATCGCATTTGTCGTGTAAATGACCTTTCTGACAGTGGTTGAGAACTTAAAAATAGGTGAAACAGCATCCCAGTTGTCCTTCCAACGCTTCATGGAATTCGGGTATTTGGGAGTCCATTTTTCAGTTACACGGTCTAAGGCAGCCAGAGCTTTCTGCTCGTCAGCAGCCTGATAGATGGTTTTTAAGTCTGTAGCAAAGGCTTTTCTATCCTTATCCGGAACGTATTTCAGAGTATTTCTTACCTGATGAACAATACATCTCTGGTATTCTGTTTTTGGAAACGCTGTTGCAATCGCTTCCTTAATGCCTGTAAGGCCGTCGGCGCAGATGATCAGGATATCCTTAACTCCTCGATTTTTCAGTTCATTTAAGACTGAAAGCCAGTATTTCGCACTTTCATTGTCACCGATTGTAATGGTCAGGACTTCCTTTTTGCCCTCTGTATTAATACCCAGAATGACATAAGCTGCAAGTTTACGAATGACTCCATTATCCCGCACAGAATAATGGATTGCATCGAT
>JAQXZK010000031.1 GCA_029227175.1 Bacteroidales bacterium
GGAGTTAGGTCGAGGTGGACAAGGAATTGTCTATCTCGTCGATTTGAATGGTGAGCAAAAAGCCCTTAAATGGTACTTGACTGCACCCGATGAGAAATTCTACAGGAATCTCGAAAAGAACATCATGAATGGTGCTCCTTCAGACGCATTCCTTTGGCCAGAACATTTGACCAATCGGCAACTTGGTAGCTTTGGCTATGTAATGCAGTTGAGACCGAAGAACTACTACGAGTTTGGTAACTACCTGCTTGCAAAAGTCAGCTTCAAGTCTTTTACTGCAATGCTTGCTGCTGCCATGAAAATTTGCGATGGGTTCATGATGCTTCATCGTTGCGGCTATAGTTATCAGGATCTCAACGATGGCAACTTCTTCATTGATCCTACTAATGGCGATGTGCTTATCTGTGATAATGACAACGTAATGCCTCAGGGAGAAAAGTCCGGTATCATGGGCAAAGCTCGTTATATGGCTCCTGAAATTGTGGCAGGTGGCGTACCAGATAAACGAAGTGATAGATTCTCACTTTCGGTTATTTTATTCATGCTCATCTACGCCAATCACCCATTTGAAGGAGAACGAGTTGTTGCATGCCCTTGCATGACGGAAAGTTTTGAACGCAAGTTTTATGGAAGTGAAGCCATCTTCATTTACGACCCGACAAATAACGCTAACCGTCCTGTAAGAGGAATCCATCAGAATGTCATCAGGCGTTGGCCAGTATTCCCTTCTATCCTTAGAGAAACATTTGAACGTGAGTTCAGCCAGGAGTATCTACAGAACCCTGAGAAGCGAATGATAGAACAGAACTGGGAGAAAATCATTTCGCAGGTTCGCGACCAGTTGGTAATCTGTCCTATTTGCAAGGAAGAAACGTTTGTTGAGACCAGTGGAGCGGCCGGCAAGTGTATCAACAGAGGATGTTCCATTGACATTTCAAAACGCTTGCTCATCAATAACAGATCATTACCTCTCACAGATAAAACAGAAATCTTTATTGATAATGACAATACACCTGATGCTATCGTTTCGAAAGATGCCAATGGAGTATTGCTGATAAAGAATATATCTCCTGACAAATGGACTGTTGAGACACCAAGCGGCAAGGTGAAGACTGTAGAATCACAAGACATTATGCCTGTAAAAGAAGGCTTAAAGATAACATTCAAAATACGTGAGATTCCATATCGCGGAGAAATAACAAATTGCAAATCATGAGACATCTATTCATAATGCTATTGTTGATTGTTTCCATTACATCGTATGGCCAATCAGCAACTGCCAATTTGCAAGAATTAAAAAAGGCTCTTTCCTCGAAAGAATATACTGCTTCCGAGATTAAGGTAAGTACTGCATACAATCCAACCATATATATGGGATGGTTTGCAGGAAAACACAGAGAGGTCAAGTTATCAGAGCGTTGCATTTTCATTAATTATGTTTTAACTTCAAATAAAACAAAATTCAAACGTGAGTTATATATCCCCCTTTCTGTATATCACAGTAAAGCTGGTCGAATCTACTATTCCGATCAATGGATATCTGGCCCTCACTTTGATCATCAAGGTGGATCCTTTGAAGTTGACTCAAAAGAAAAGCAAGTAATTAAAAATATCAAATACTCTAACAAATAATTTTATGGGACTTTTAGATGACGTGGTAAGTGTCCCACGCAGAACAATGACACTATTCTTCGTAATCGACACATCAGGTAGTATGATCGGTAACAAGATTGGTGCCGTTAATGATGCTGTTGAGAACGTACTTCCTATGCTTGATGAGATTTCTGCTTCTAACCCAGATGCAGAGATTAAAGTAGCTGCTCTTGAATTTTCAAGCGGTTGCAACTGGCTTTATGACGAACCAAAGCTTGCATCTGAGTTTGTATGGCAGGATGTAACAGCAAGTGGTCTCACATCACTTGGTGCTGCATGTCTTGAACTCAACTCAAAGCTTTCTCGTAATGGTTTCATGCAGACTCCAAGCGGAAGTTTTGCTCCTGCTATTATTCTCCTTTCGGATGGTGGTCCTACCGATGATTTTCACGGAGGTCTGTCAAAGCTGAAGGCAAATAACTGGTTCAAGAATGCCATCAAGATTGCTATTGCCATTGGCGATGATGCCGACAAAGATGTTCTCACTCAGTTCACAGGAACAAATGAGGCTGTATTTACCGTTCATAACATCGATGCTTTGAAGCAAATCATTCGTGTTGTTGCTGTAACCTCTTCACAGATTGGTAGTAAGAGTAGTACTGCTGGCGACACCACTAAGCAGGAACAGGGTATCAAGGATGTGACAGAAGCCGCCAAGGATATAGATGGCGCACAATCAGAAGCAGCACCAGCTCCTGCAAATTCAGCAGATAATTACGACGATTGGGATTAAACCAAAGTTTCTGTAATGGAGAAATTAGTTCATTTTTGTCAAGGAGAAAGCCATAAGACAACAGGCAAGGTATGTCAGGACTATGCGATGTGTAGTACTGACAATGGCGTTGCTGTGGCTGTCTTGAGCGATGGACATGGTGGTAACAGATATTTCAGAAGTGACGTAGGCTCAAAGACTATTGTTGAATGCACCTTCAAACGTGTAACGGAGTTTGTAGAGAATATAGATTCCAGCGTTTTTGAAGAGAAAGCATTTACAGCAGTTTCTGCTTTGACTACTGAACGCAAAGAAGAAAACCTGCGTAAGAACAGTAAAGCAGATGATCAGCTGAATCAACTTTTTAAATCAATAATATTCGGATGGAGAACTGCTGTTGAAAAACATGCAGAAGAGAATCCATTCACAGAAGAAGAACTGAAGTTGATTACCGACCCACAAGACCCACATTCCATAGACAAGACATACGGCTGTACGTTGAT
Source organism: Bacteroidales bacterium (assembly GCA_029227175.1). GTDB lineage: Bacteria > Bacteroidota > Bacteroidia > Bacteroidales > Bacteroidaceae > Bacteroides. The sequence goes on from JAQXZK010000031.1 coordinate 2,869, forward strand.
GTGTTATGTAAGGACACCAAAGTACTGGTTTGCTTTCCACCTCGGAGATGGAAAGTGTTTCTCGTTTGATGGAGATGGCAATTGGAGTGAACCGATTCCTTGGGATGAACGATGCTTCCTGAATAAGACAACATCTATTTGCGATACTGATGCACTATCCGAATTCCGCTACTGCTATCAAGGCAATGGAGATTTCCCTGTAGCAGTATTCCTTGCTTCAGATGGATTGGATGATTCTTTCGGAGAGTCCTTCAATCAAGCGAACTTCTATATCCAGATTCTGAAACTTATTGTTAACACGTCAAACAAAGATGCCCAGAAAGAAATAGAAGATACGCTACCACAATTAAGCAAGATAGGTAGTCAGGACGATATGTCTGTTGCTTGCCTTTATGACGAGAAGGTATTGGACTCCATTATACCGAAACTCATATTATGGCAAAGGAGTAATGTAGAGAAACAGATTGATTCCCTCAACGAAAAGATTCTTGTGGCCAAAGCCAAGATGTCAAAATACTCTCCTCTTAAGTTTTACACTAAGAAGGAATTGATTGAGGCACAATATGCTCAAACAGATCTTGAACGGTTGTTTACATCAAAACGAGAACTTGCCTCAAAGTATAATCGATTCACAAGTGAACTCCCTTCAACATCCTCTCATACTGATTACGATGACGAAATAGGATTATATGAGTACAAGGAAGAAGAAAAACGCCTGACTCTAACCGCTGATCAAATCAAGAAGCGATTGAGGGTTTTAAATCATCCAATGTACAAATTCAATATATGAACATGGATAAGAAATATCAATTACATACAGGAATAAAGGATATTATTCAAACGAATGGTGTGGAACCCATACGAACCGTTCAGTTGGCTAATATCCTTGCTGATTATTCTGCCTATGATGAATATCCAGCAACGAAGGTCATTCTGAAAGATGTACTGACCAACGGCTTAGGTCAACGCATTTATGATGCCTTCAAAAAGTCTGGAAATAGTTCACTTGCAGAAATAGAAAAGATCAAGCAGGATTACAGCAAGTCCACCAAGTTCAAGCAGGACGTTGTAAATTATGTATTTGATTCCATCTGCTATGGTTTGGGATTAAAGACATCCGTCAAGGAACCATCAAGCAATAGTTTTGACCCTTTTACAAACGAGTCGGATAACATTCTGGATAAACTACCAGGAATGTTAGCAGAACTAAAAAAGGAATACGAAGAAGCCTTGAAAACTCTTTTGGTACAGCCAAAGGATATTATCTGGGATGCGGCTGCTTATTATCCAGCATCTGCAGAAAATCAATTGTATTTGATAGAGGGTAAAATCCATGTTATCAGCAATCAGTTAGGCATCAACGATAACAATTGGTGCAAGAATCTGAAAGAAAAGACTTTGAGCAGTCACAGGCAGAGAAAGATGAATTCTGTCAAGGAAGTGCTGGATGCAAAGAAAATAGACTTTACCAATTTGTTGCATACAGCCCTTGTCAAGCCATCAGTTTCCTACATCAGTAAGTCAGGGCAATATGCATCCGATAAACTTCCTGATATTGACAAATTGGAGTCAGAGATAAAGGGACTTTATGGCGAAATGGGCGTCAAATATGATGGCTGGTGTGAAAATGAGAAGAATAGTATATTAGCTCCATACGTTGTGTCTGACAGTAACCGAATCCGTCAAATGTTGTTGAAGATAGCAATGCCAGCAGCAATGTTCTGTGGCGTTGGCTACTATGGTAGTACTTATGCTACATCTACTGATGACATCAATGCATATGAGCAGAGAATGGAGGCGGCAGATGATTATCTCGCAAATGGGGATTATGGCAAGGCCATCGCCGGCTTCATGCAGGCATCCGACCAATATGATGGAAGTTTCAGAACATCATCTTACAAGGACGAAGCAATGTCTCAGGCAGATGCATGTTTTGAAAGTATGCAGAACAAAGTAGCTTCATTGATTGAAGGCAAGCAATACGGTGAGGTTCTTTCTCTCATGAGATCTATACCTTCTGAATACTTGTCGGCAAATCAAGACAAGAGTGATTGGATAGAGAAAACCAAGATAGACCTTCAAAATACAGTAGCTGAAGAGGTTGACCAGTTGGCATATATGATTGCCAACAATGGTGGACGTCTGACTGAGGACGGCAAGAAATATCTTGATCAGTTGTTGGCTGTATCTCCCGACAATTACTGGTTGAACCTTATTAAGACGAAAGAGAAATGAAGAATTCTGTAAAAAACAAAATAAAGGCATTGTTGCTTACTGCTGCTGCGGCTTTATTGCCAACTCATGCACAAGCAGAAGAAACAACTAATTTCTTGCCTGACCTTGGCAATAATGACGACTTCTTCGGTGAGACAAAACGCTCATGGGGAAAGGTATTCAAAAATGTAGCTAAACTTGATAAGAATGGTGATGTAAAGTATATTGCCAGTCATCGTTCACACATGTCACACCGTTCTGGTGGTGGCGGTGGTGGTTATGGCCACAGATCACACTACTCTCATTACTCATCTTACGGAGGTGGTTCAAGCCATTACTCATCAAGTTCAAGTTCTCGTAGCAGTTCTTCGTCATATAGCAAACCTAAGCCAAAGACTGCTGGAGATTATTCAATTGGTGATAGAACTTTGAAGACTGGTATTCACGGAAGTGACGTTACATCACTTACTGGCTACCTTGCTACTGCTTTATACATCAATCGTTCCTGGATAAAAGAGAAGGAAGGCTACTCTCTTTATGATGCTACAATCGCATCTGCTGTTAAGCATTTCCAGAAAGATGCAGGTTTGCCACAGACAGGCGTTGCCGACCAAACCACCATTGACAAACTGAAATCATGGGATAACAGCAAGACAACCGTTATCCTTGGTACTCGTGAATTGTCGTATTCAGAGTCCTCGACCGACAAAGGTACTGACGTTACAGAACTTGTCAACCTTCTGACAAAAGCAGGTTTTGCACCTGACCCAAAGAAGATTGTTATGACAAATGACGGTAGAACTGAGTTTACTAAAGATATTGCAACAGCTGTTCGATTCTTCCAAGCATACAACAGCCTTAGTGTTACAGGAAGAGCAGATGAAGCAACTATCAAAGTGTTAAAAGCAAAGGCACAATGACGATTACCATTGACAGACAAATATACGATGATGTGTGTATATCTAAGGCTATCTATTCGCTGTCAGATACATACACATTTTCGAGATCTTTAGACAATAACCTTGAAATTATTGAGGTAACATCAAAAGCAGGTCAGAATATTGATGAATCCAAGATTTTTGATGTACTCAATGATTTCAAGTTAAGAGGTATCATAAACAAGGAGACGAAAGACATTAAGACAATTCTTTTTGCTAAGGCATTTGGCGATTTGGACGAATGAGCAACGGTATAGCCAATTACAAATTATTACCATTCAACTTCTTAAAGATCACAGATAAGGAAGTGCTGGTAAATGAATTGGGAGACATGATTGTCGTTCCAAATGGTACTGCATGCCGTTTAGTGAACAAAGAAGAAGTCGATGAAGAATTGTTCAAAAGCCTGTATGCCAATTTCTTTGTAACAAATAACTATTTTTCCCCTATGATGGATGTGTATGCAGCCAGACTTAGGGAGAAGAAGAGTTTTCTCGACAATTTTACCGC
>JAQXZK010000032.1 GCA_029227175.1 Bacteroidales bacterium
TTCTTCTCAATGTCCGGCTCGGACTTCGTTGAAATGTTTGTCGGCGTGGGTGCTTCCCGTGTGCGTGACTTATTCAGACAGGCCAAAGAAAAGGCTCCCTGCATAGTTTTCATTGACGAAATTGATGCCGTAGGACGCGCCCGTGGTCGCAACCCGAATATGGGCTCTAATGATGAACGCGAAAATACTCTGAATCAGCTCCTTACAGAGATGGACGGTTTCGGCAGCAACAGCGGTGTTATATGCCTTGCCGCCACAAACCGTGTGGATATTCTTGACAAGGCCCTGTTGCGTGCCGGACGTTTCGACAGGCAGATTTTCGTAGACCTCCCCGATGTTAACGACCGTGTCGCCATCTTCGGCGTGCACCTGCGTAACATAAAGAAGGCCGACGACCTGGACATTGACCTCCTCGCGCGGCAGACCGCCGGTTTCTCCGGTGCCGACATTGCAAATGTCTGCAACGAAGCCGCCCTTATCGCTGCCCGACACAACAAACAGGTGGTGACGCTTGAAGACTTCAATGCCGCCATTGACCGTATCATCGGTGGTCTTGAAAAGAAAAGCAAAATCACCACAACCGAGGAAAAACGCGGAATATCCGTTCACGAGGCCGGACACGCAACCGTATCATGGCACCTGCAATATGGCGACCCCCTTATCAAAGTAACTATCGTTCCGCGTGGTAAAGCCCTCGGTGCCGCATGGTATCTGCCCGAAGAACGCCAGCTGGTTCCCGCTCAGGCCCTGCTTGACAAAATCTGCTCGCTGATGGGCGGTCGCGCCGCTGAGGAACTGTTTATCGGACAGGTGGCAACCGGTGCGCTTAACGATCTGGAACGCGCTACCAAAATCGCTTATTCGCTGGTAGTTTATTACGGTATGTCAAGTGCCATCCCGAACATCAGCTACTACGACTCCACAGGCCAGGAGTACGGTTTCAGCAAACCGTACAGCGAGGAACGCTCTAAAATAATTGATTCTGAGGTATCTCGCATCCTTAACGAGCAGTACCAGAGAGCAAAAGACATCCTGCTCAAATATAAGGACGGTCATGCCAAGCTTACAGAACTGCTATTTGAACGCGAAGTAATCTTCACCAACGATGTGGAGGATATCTTCGGAAAAAGGCAATGGGCTTCGCGTACCGACGAGATTCTTGCCCTCAACGAGCACAAACGTGAGGAGAAATCCGAGGAAAACGACGATGACACTCCGCCACCTCTGCCTGTAAAGTCCACGGACTCAGAACCTAAGGCAGAAGAGTAACATACATTGCTAAGACCCTGTTCCCCTATATTTGTTAATGCAGGGGCGGGGTAATTTAAATTAAAATTAATAAATAAAACATGCACCCGCGAACAATATAATATTAGCGTACTCTCGCAGCTTCCGGCCATCTTTAGTCTTTTGGTTCAGTCACATAGCCCGCTATGCTCCTTAACCTGCAAGACTAAATCTGACCGAAATCTGCGACCCCTGCGTTAACAAATATTGGGGAACGGGGTCTAAATCTTTAGAAATCCATCCCATTCAGATGGCCGAGAAATCCATACTTGACAATCTTGACGGCATAGAAAGCCGGTTCGAGGAAGTCTCAACACTGATTACCGACCCGGCGGTTATCGCCGACATGAAGCGCTATGTCCACCTTTCAAGGGAATACAAGGACCTTGAAAAGCTGGTGGACATGACGCACAGATACCGCACTCTGCTAAACGACATCTCCGAGGCCAAGGCCATACTTGAGACCGAATCGGATGCCGATATGCGCGAGATGGCCAAGGCTCAGCTTGACGAGGCCAACGAGGCAATCCCCGCCCTTGAGGAGCAGATTAAACTGCAACTGATTCCCGCCGACCCCGAGGACTCTAAAAACGCAATACTTGAGATTCGTGGCGGTACCGGTGGCGACGAAGCGGCTATTTTCGCCGGAGACCTGTTCAAGATGTACCAGAAATACTGCGAAAGCCGCGGTTGGCAATTCAATGTTACAGGTTTTACCGAGGGTACCGCCGGCGGTTTCAAGGAGGTTGTTGTGGCTGTATCCGGAGAAGGTGTCTACGGTATACTTAAGTATGAATCCGGTGTACACCGCGTACAGCGTGTCCCTGCTACCGAAACGCAGGGGCGCGTTCACACTTCCGCCGCAACAGTTGCCGTTCTGCCGGAGGCTCAGCCGTTCGAGGTAGAAATCAACGAAGGCGAAATAAAATGGGACACGTTCCGCTCGGGTGGAGCAGGTGGCCAGAATGTCAACAAGGTGGAATCAGGTGTCAGATTGCGTTACAACTGGCGGAATCCGAACACCGGCGTGGTTGAGGAGATTCTCATTGAATGTACCGAAACACGAGACCAGCCCAAAAACAAGGAACGCGCCCTGAGCCGCCTCCGCACTTTTATTTACGACAAGGAACACCAGAAGTACATTGACGATATAGCCTCCAGGCGAAAGACAATGGTATCTACCGGAGACCGCTCTGCTAAAATCCGTACATACAACTATCCTCAGGGGCGCATCACCGACCATCGAATAAACTACACTATTTACAATCTTCCGGCCTTCATGGATGGACAGATTCAAGACTGCATAGATCATCTAATCATCGCAGAAAACGCAGAAAGGCTCAAAGAAAGCGAACTCTAAACAACACCATTTATATGAACAAGCAAGAACTTTTTGACAATATCCTCCGCAAGCAATCATTTCTTTGCGTAGGTCTTGATACAGACATCAAAAAAATTCCAGAATTTCTCTTACAGGAAGAAGACCCTATATTCATATTCAATAAAGCAATCATCGATGCAACGCAAGACCTTTGTATTGCATACAAACCCAATCTCGCATTCTATGAAAGTCTTGGCGTGAAAGGTTGGATTGCCTTTGAGAAAACTGTCCGCTACATTAAAGAAAACTATCCAGACCAGTTTATCATTGCTGATGCAAAACGCGGTGACATAGGGAACACATCTGCTATGTATGCCAGAAGTTTCTTTGAAGAAATGGACATTGATAGTGTCACTGTTGCTCCATATATGGGTGAAGATAGTGTCACTCCGTTCCTCCCTTATGAAAATAAATGGGTCATCCTTCTTGCGCTGACCAGTAACAAAGGCTCCCACGATTTTCAATTAATCCAAGACACAACCGGTGAGATGCTATACGAAAAAGTCCTTCGCCGCAGTCAGGAATGGGCCAATGACGAGAAGATGATGTATGTTGTAGGTGCAACACAAGGTCAAGCATTTGAAAACATCCGCAAAATTGTTCCCAACCACTTCCTCTTAGTCCCTGGCGTAGGAGCACAAGGAGGATCACTTGAAGAAGTATGCAAATATGGCATGAACAAGCAATGTGGACTCATCGTGAATAGTAGCCGAGGCATAATCTATGCTGACAAAACCGAGAATTTTGCGGAAGGAGCACGTCAGGCAGCACAAATCGTTCAGCAACAAATGTCTGAACAGTTGAAAAAACTACTTTAACCCTTAGCAAGGTGTCAGAACGAAAAATTATCAACGATCCAGTATTTGGATTTATCAACATACCTAAAGGGTTACTTTATGACGTTATTACCCACCCCATTGTCCAACGACTAACACGTATCAAACAATTAGGACTGAGTAGCGTTGTATATCCGGGAGCACAACACACCCGTTTTCAACACTCATTAGGAGCATTTTACCTAATGAGCGAAGCCTTGACACACCTTGGTGCCAAAGGAAACGACATTTCCGAAAAAGAGGCCGAGGCCGTCAAAGCCGCCATATTACTACACGACATCGGACATGGTCCGTTCTCACACGTGCTGGAAAACACATTGGTTCATGGAATCAGCCACGAGGAAATATCCTTGATGATGATGGAACGCATGAACAAAGACTTGGGTGGAAGACTCGATTTGGCCATTCAAATATTTAAGGATGAATACACCAAACGATACCTGCATCAATTGGTTAGCGGGCAACTTGATATGGACCGTCTGGATTACCTTCGTCGTGACAGTTTCTACACCGGAGTAACAGAAGGCAACATCGGTTCTGCTCGCATCATCAAGATGCTTGATATTAAAGATGACCACTTGGTTGTTGAGGCAAAAGGAATCTACTCTATAGAGAACTTCCTCACCGCCCGCCGCCTGATGTATTGGCAAGTCTATTTACACAAGACATCTGTTGCATACGAGAAAATGTTAATAAGCTCACTTTTAAGAGCAAAAGAATTGGCATCCAAAGGGAACATACTTTTTGCTTCTCCTGCTTTACATTTTTTCCTTTACAATGACGTTAGTGGAGAAGATTTCCGCAAGAGTCGAGAATACCTGGACAATTACCTACTACTCGATGACAATGACATCTGGACCTCATTGAAGGTTTGGTGCAATCATCCCGATATTGTTCTGTCTACATTGAGCAAAGGAATGATTAACCGCAATATCTTCAAAGTTGAGATTCACACCAAGCCAATCGATGAATCCTACTGCAAAAGCATCAAAGAAAAGATTTGTAACCACTATCACATCAGCATGGACGAAGCTAATTACTTTATTGCTACTCCCAGCATTGAAAAGAATATGTACGACCCCGCTGATGACAGTATTGAAATCATATATAATGATGGAAGTATCAAGAACATTGCCGAAGCTTCTGACATGTTGAACATTTCGTTGCTATCCAAAAAAATCAAAAAATATTATCTCTGTTTTCAACGGTTATAGCCTGTTTGTTACACATATTGGTTTAAACTCCACAAAATATTGTTAAGCAAACCGACTTGCGTGCTTATTATGTTTTTCTTTGCATTATAGTTAAGACATTGAGATTATATTTTATGGAATTTTCAGCAAAACAAATAGCCGACTTACTCCATGGTGAAATCGTTGGGAATAAAGATGTTCGGGTACACACCTTTGCCAAGATAGAAGAAGGCGTCCCGGGTACGTTATCTTTTCTTTCTAATCCCAAATATTATTCCTATCTCTATACTACCCAATCAAGCATCGTCCTGGTCAACAAGGACTTAGTTATTGACAAAGAGGTCACGACAACACTCATCAAAGTGGAAAATGCTTACGAGAGTGTTGCACAGCTACTTACCCTTTACCAATCCTCCCTACAGAAGCCGAGCGGAATCAGTTCTTTAGCATGCATCTCCGACTCAGCCACTATTGGGAAAGACGTCTACATCGCTCCATTTGTGGTCATCGGTGAAAATACTGTCATCTCTGACGGAGTGAGTCTATATCCACACGTTTCTATCGGGAACCATTGCAAAATTGGTTCATCAACAACGATCTACAGCAACTGCTCCATTTACGATGACTGCTCTATTGGCAACAACTGTATTCTTCATGCCGGATGTGTCATTGGCGCCGATGGCTTCGGTTTTGCTCCTACTGCAAGAGGATATGAAAAGATTCCTCAGATTGGGAATGTTGTTATTGAAGATCACGTGGAAATAGGAGCCAACACCTGCATAGACCGTTCTACCATGGGTTCTACCGTCATTCATAAAGGAACCAAATTGGATAATCTCATTCAAATTGCTCACAATGTTGAGGTTGGTGATAACACGGTCATTGCAGCACAATGCGGCATTGCCGGAAGCACGAAGATTGACGAATGGTGCATGCTTGGCGGGCAAGCGGGCGTCGTCGGTCATTTGCACATCGGGAAACACTCACAATTAGGCGCTCAGACTGGTGTAACTCATAGCCTGCCTGACCACTCCGTATGTACAGGAACTCCGACTATGGAAGTAAAATCCTACCTGAAATCATCAGCCATCTTCAGGAAACTGCCTGAGATGTATACCGAGATAAACGACCTACGCAAAGAAATCGAATCTCTTAAAAAAGAGCATAGTGACAAACAATTACAACGATAGAAGAATATCCATGCAGAGGCAGAGAACGTTGAAAGATAGCTTTTCCGTAGAAGGAAAGGGATTGCATACAGGACTTCATCTCCACGCGTCCTTTCACCCCACCTCTGAAAACTTTGGCATCAAAATTCAACGGACTGATGTCATGGATATGCCTGTTATCGATGTTTTGGCTGAAAATGTCTGCGAAACCCAACGCGGAACCGTTGTATGTAATGGGGACGTAAAAGTCAGCACCATAGAACATGCCATTGCTTCTCTATATGCCTCAGGTATTTGGAATTGCCTCATAAAAATAGACGGACCTGAATTCCCAATTTTGGATGGGAGCGCACTCCCATACGTCCAAGAAATCCTTCGTACCGGAATCAGAGAACAAGATGCCGAACAGTCCGAGCTCATCGTTACAAAACCTATTTCCTTTGTAGACGAGCATTCTGGCTCTTCCATTACAATTGAGCCAGCCGACAAGTTCTCCGTCTGCGTATTGACAGATTACCATTCTCCTGTTCTACCTGCCTCAGAGGCGTTTATGGATGACATCAGCCATTTTAACGACACTATTGCAGCAAGCCGTACTTTTGTGTTCGTTCGCGAAATAGAGCCGTTACTTAAACTCGGCAAGATAAAAGGAGGAGACCTGGACAACGCTATCGTCATCTACGATCGTATGCTGTCTCAAGATTCACTCGACAGACTGGCTGACCTTATCGGAGTCGAACACATCAATGCCGAACAGTTAGGTTACCTAAATCATCGTCCGCTCGTGTGGGACAACGAATGTGCACGTCACAAATTATTGGACCTCCTTGGTGACTTAGCCCTCATAGGGATGCCTGTCGTGGGGAAAGTGACCGCCACACGTCCGGGACATACCATCAACAACAAGTTTGCACGTATAGTCAGACAGACCATACTGAATCAGACAAATTCATAACAACAAATACATCATGATAAGTCCACTTGCCTATATTGACCCAGAAGCATCCATCGGTGCAAATGTTGAAATTGGGCCTTTCGTCTTCATTGACAAGAATGTCGTCATTGGCGATAACAATCTCATCATGCCTGGGGCTAAAATTCTCTATGGCTCCCGAATCGGGAATAACAACCAGATCTTTCCGGGTGCCGTCATCGGTGCCATTCCACAAGACCTGAAGTTCAAGGGAGAAGAAACAACTGCCGAAATAGGGAATGACAACATTATCCGTGAGAATGTCACCATCAATCGCGGTACTGCTGCCAAAGGTCGGACTATTGTCGGGAATTACAATCTGCTGATGGAGGCGGTACACGTGGCACATGATGCCATGGTCGGCAATCACTGTATCATCAGCAATGCCACCAAACTTGCAGGAGAAGTCATCATTGATGATTACACGATCATGAGTGCAGCCGTATTGCTACATCAGTTCTGCAGAGTGGGTGGATACGGCATGATTCAAGGCGGCACCCGCTGCACAAAAGACATTCCGCCTTATATCCTGGTTGGTCGTGAACCGGCTTGCTATGTCGGGCTGAACCTGGTCGGACTCCGCCGACGTGGCTTTGACAATAAGACCATTGATGAGATTCACCAGGCATATCGTTACATCTATCAAAGCGGACTTTCTGTTCCATCCGCTATCAAGCAGATTGAAGACAATCTCCCAGCCACCCCGGAAATAACCTATATACTCAACTTCATAAAAAGCAGCCAAAGAGGTATCATTCCTGCAGGTAAATGATTATATTTGCAGCACAATATGGATTTATTAAATTACTGAGAACATGATTTACCGTTTTACCATTATATCTGACGAAGTAGATGATTTCCTCCGTGAGATTCAAATTGACCCGGAAGCAACTTTTTATGATTTTCATAAAGCCATTTTAGCTTCTTGCGGTTACGCCGATGACCAAATGACCTCATTCTTCATTTGCAGTGATGACTGGGAGAAAGAGCAGGAAATTACCCTTGAAGAGATGGACAGTTATGCCGAAGATGAAAGCTATGTCATGAATGAAACCCCAATCAGTGATTTGGTTGAAGACGCCAAACAGAAACTTATCTACATCTTCGACCCAATGACCGAGCGCTGTTTCTTCATCGAACTGTCTGAAATCATCTTGAAGAAACATCTTGACGCGCCTAAGTGTACCAAGAAGAAAGGAGAAGCCCCGCAACAGACTGTAGATTTCGAAGAGTATGCTGCAAGCACTGCCGCCATAGATTTAGATGAGAACTTCTACGGCGATCAGGGTTACGACATGGACGAGATTGACCGCGAAGGCTTTGAGGGCTTCGAAGACGGTTCTGTGGGCGGTTCATACGAGATGGATTACTAATCCGCCCATCATTCCACTATGAAGACACTTATTGTATTGCTGGGACCTACCGGTGTCGGTAAAACAGATCTGAGTCTTCACATTGCCAAACATTTCGATACATCTATTGTTTCTGCCGACTCACGACAAATTTATCGCGACATACCTATCGGTACGGCAGCACCTACTCCATATCAACTGCAGGAAGTCACCCATCACATGGTTGGCATCTTGCAGTTGACTGATTATTATAGTGCAGCCACCTATGAGAAAGAGGTCATTTCCATGCTCGAGAAACTGTTCAGCGAAAAAGATGTGGTCCTGCTCTCCGGGGGTAGCATGATGTATATCGACGCCATTTGCAAAGGCATTGACGACATACCGACTATTGATACTGAGACTCGTGAACTGCTCAAAGAAAAATATCGGTCTGAAGGGCTTGAAAGGCTTTGTTCAGAGCTGCGTATCATGGACCCCGAATACTACAAGATTGTTGATTTGAAGAACCCCAAACGGGTGATTCACGCTCTCGAAATTTGTTACATGACCGGACGGACTTATACCTCCTACCGGGTGAACGAAATCAAACAACGACCTTTCAACATCATCAAAATAGGTCTTGACCGTCCCCGTCCCGAACTGTTCGACCGTATCAATAGTCGGACTCTCCAGATGATTGAAGACGGATTCATTGACGAAGCCAGACGAGTGCTCCCTTATCGGCAAGAGAACGCCCTGAACACGGTCGGTTTCAAGGAACTCTTTCACTTCCTGGACGGAGATTGGACGCTGGAACATGCCATTACGAAGATTCAGAAGAATACGCGCGACTATGCCAAGAAACAACTCACTTGGTTCAAGCACGACGAACACATTCATTGGTTTCATCCCGATAAAGAAGAGCAGATTTTGTCTCTGCTTGACAGCAATATCAACTAATTGACCGCCATGATTTTTTATTTCTCAGGAACCGGAAACAGTGACTGGGTTGCCCGCACCCTCAGTCGGGAACTCAACGATAGGAATATCTTTTTCATCCCCGATATATTGGCAGACGACGCCACCTTTACCGTGACTGATGGTGAACCGGTAGGCTTTGTGTTCCCCGTATACGCCTGGGGAGTGCCTCGCTTTATCGAGCAGTTCATCCGCCGGGTAGACATACGCAATGTCGGGTATCTTTATTTTGTATGCACCTGCGGCGACGATACCGGACTTACACGCGAGCTCTTCTGCAAGGCTGCCTCTTCCCGCCACTGGACTGTAGACCTTGGCTATTCCATCACCATGCCCGAATCCTATATCTCGCTTCCTGGCTTTGATATTGACACTCTCGAGAACGAGAAACGCAAGAAGCAGGAAGCAGTTGGCCGACTGCACACCATCGTTTCACTCATCAAAGAGCAGAAACAAGGGTTTGACACCATTCCCGGAAGCATGCCTTGGATAAAGAGCCGTATTTTGCGTCCTCTGTTCAATACCTTCCTCCTGTCACCCAAGCCGTTCAAGAGTTTGGATGCCTGCACCGGTTGCGGCATCTGTGCCGGGTCCTGCCCCATGCACAATATCACTATCAACAACGGTCGACCTACTTGGGGAAAGGAATGTGTGGGATGCCTGCGCTGTTATCACACCTGTCCACATCATGCGCTTCACTACGGACGCTTCACGCTTAACAAAGGGCAATATCTTTTCAAGGGGTTAAACCCTAAACGGTCAATCGATTTGGATTAAAAGAGAAACCGGCATCAGGGTCTTCCCGTCCGAAACTTGTGACAGCCCGAGCCTACGGTCACTGCTTCGTTGTCTCCTGGCAAACATATTTCGGCTTCCATATTTGCCGGGATGACAATCCGGTAACGATAGCTGCCGTCTTCTTCCTCACTGAACGAGACCTGAATCCTTCCCCGTATGGTTGGTATTACGGCTGCAGCATGTTTCAGCGTACCCGGTTGAGGCATAATTCTCACTCTTCCGAAGCCGGCATCCAACGGTTCAACTCCCATCACCTTGCGAGGAATAATGTTGGCCGGTGCAGCTCCCCATGCATGATTCCAGTCCAGATTGTTCTTGTACACGGGGTCCCAGGCCTCCAACGTTACCGTACTGCCCACGCGTATCATGTTGTACCAACTTCTCGAGCTCGTTGAGGTCAGCAGGCTGAGTGCATAATCTGCATCACGCGCTTCATAGAGGGCGTCCATCAGGAACTGGGAACCGTACACACTGCAAGCCATGCCACGCGAGTGGATGAAATCCATGATTCGCGGCCGGTCGGCTTCATCGACCATTCCGAATGCCAGCGGAAACATGTTTGCATGCAGCGACATGTGCTCTGTTTCCAGTCCGTCCCGATACACTCCTTGCCGTTCATCGAAAAGCAGTTCCCTCATTGTGTGCTTCACCCGCTCTGCTTCCCTTTTGTAATATGTTGCCTCTTCATCCTTTCCCAGCACATCCGCTATCTTTTCCATCAGCACCAGCGTTCTGTAATGAAAGGCGTTGACCACGGTGTTGTAGTCTGTCAGCACATATCCATCGGCTTCACCGGCCTCTTTTTTGTCAATGCCAAAGGCACCGCTCCTCGGCCAGTCTACGATGTCCTTTATTTCCTTTCCCTTAAAGCGAACCGACTGCATGAACGACTCGTCTAGTGGTTGCCTGCTCGTACTTATCAGTCCGTTCTCCTGTTTCAGGGCCAGGAATGTTTTCGCTTTCAAGAGTTCATAGTGTTTGCGGAGCATCGTGTCATCGCCCGTATACATGTAGTCGCTCCACATCATCAGTACGCTCTGCAGGTGCCATTCTGTGGGCCATGTGGGCCACTCCATCAGGTAATCTGCCGTGTAGCGCGCCATAGAGTACTCGCTGTCTACCCCGTAATGGCACAATTGGTTGATGTAGGCATCTGCTTCATAAGGGATGCGCTCACGGTCGCCGTCGACATACACTCCGCAGAACGATGTTGCCTTGATGCTGTATTTGCTCAAGTCCCATACGTCATTCAGTACCGTGTCGTTACATGCAAATGCCGATTCCTGTCCGTTGAAGGGATAGGTCACCGTTGGGCGCACGATGTCCGACACCTTATAAGGTTTTCTTCCTCTCTCTATCTCGCAATATCTGAACGGGTAGACTTCTCCCACGGCCTCAGGCATCAGGACGGCACACACGCCGCTCACGTTGGCTGTCTTTGACGTATTCCGAGCGTCCGGTCTGATAGTGAGGTCGTATGTATGTGTTCCTTGCCGCACCGGCAAGCTGTATTGTGCATAACGGATGGAAGCACCTGGCTTGCGGTCTACCCGCCCGTCCTTCATGGCTTCACCCAGGTGAATCGTGAGCGTATCGTCCTCGTCTACCGATACCTTCAGCCTTAACTGTCCGAATGCCGCTTTTCCAAAATCAGCCACGACTACACTGTCTCCCCACTGTACGGTGTCTCTGGCAGCCTCATCAGTCTTTACGAGCGGATAACGCGCTACCGTACCATCGAGCACAGGAGCCGTATAGAAGGGCTTGCCCTCGGCATAACGACTGCTTCTTCCTTTGTTATCCCATACCTTCACTGTCCAGTAATACAATGTAGAGGGAGAGAGTTCCTGCCCTTCCATTCCTACTGACACGGATTGTTCCGACAGTACTTTGCCGCTATCCCACACGTCTGCCTTTCCCTCGGCCAACAAGTCCTTCCTGCTGGCCACCAATATCCGGTATGCCTGCTGTTTCGTCTCTTGGCGAGAGCTCTCCAACTGCCAACTTAAAGAGGGATGCCTATTATATATGAGAGCCAGTTCAAAAGAGTCGGCATGCACGACAGCTTCTTCCAGCGATTTTGCCACCGGGTATCCTCCCCGGCCCACGTAGTCCGTGTTCTCTAACAGGTCCGTACGCAAATGGGTTGCAGATAAGCCCATGGTAAGGGCCATATACAATGTTGCCGAAGCTATCAGCAACAAGGCAATCAGCAGTTTCTTACGCATAATACTATCTTGTGATTTTTTTTATGATTGTGTCTTTCTTGCCTGCAAAGATAGGGTTTATCCTTGGCTTTTGGGCATGAGTCCGGATGTAAAGATCTGTTTGCCGTGATATCTCTGACTGTCATGAGGCTGTTTGCCGCCTTATGTGCTATCTTTGCGTCATCAACCCAATACCCTGATGCCTGTGAAAGACAAAAAACGCCTAATCCTCCCCGCCATTTACCTACTCACCGGTACGGTTTGCTCTCAAATCATCATGAGCAAAGAAGACGGCAATCTGCTCGTTCGCATTGTCATCATCGGCAGCGTCATGCTGATTCTCTCCACTACAGAGCGACTGCTTCGCTTCCTCTTCGGTTGAAAGAAATAAGGCGCTCCGGAGAATACCTTCCGCAAAGCTTCCTTAATCGGACAAAGATTCCTAACTTTGTATCCGGCATTAACCTACTAATCGATAAAAAACACATGGCACAAGACTTGAATGATTTAATGAAGGATGTCGAAGCCCTTCGCAACCGGAACAACACTTTTCTCCTTGACAACGACCCCGTGGCCCAGCTTGAACCCCGTGAGGTTTTCAGATATTTCGCAGCCATCACCAAGGTACCACGGCCTTCGCACCACGAAGACAAGATGCGCGCCTTCCTGGTTCACTTTGCCGAGCAGCAGCAGCTAAGCTGGGAGATGGATGGCGAGAACGTACTCATCCGCAAGCCTGCAAGCCAAGGCCAGGAGCATCGGCCCACCCTCGTCCTGCAAGCCCACATGGATATGGTATGCGAGAAAGAGACCGACGTGCAGATAGACTTCATGAATGACCCTATCGACACCTACATTGACGGTGAGTGGGTACGTGCCCGCGGCACGACACTGGGTGCCGATGATGGCATGGGTGTAGCCATGATGTTAGCCATCCTGGCCGACAAGCAACATCCGCACGGAGCCATCGAGGCCCTTTTTACTGCCGACGAAGAACAGAGTTTCACCGGTGTTGATCACCTCAGCAGCGACCTCCTGAAGGGACGTTACCTGATAAACATCGACCGCGAGAGTTACGGACTGATAGGCATTGGCTCGGCCGGTGCCTCCAAATTCTACGCGCACTTCGACGTCACCTCATCGCCACTTCCCGACGGCTATACCACCGTCAAGCTCAGCGTGGACAATCTGGCAGGCGGACACAGTGCCCACGGCATCAGAACCAACTTTGCCAATGCCCTCAAACTCCTGAACGCATTTATCAAAAGCCACATATCCACCTTCTCCCTGCATCTCTGCGCCTTCGAAGGCGGCGGACTGCTCAATGCCATCCCCCGTCAGGCATACGCCGTGGTCGCTGTCCCTGCCACCCAATGCGAAGCACTTCGGGGAGCCTTCCTGCACTACGCACAAACCATGCAGGAACAGCACCGCGCAGCCAACCCCGATGCAACCTTCACCTTCACACCGGTCTGCGGCTACACCGGCGGATATTACGACGATAAGGCGGCCATGAACGTCATCCGCGCGCTGGAGGAAGTACACTACGGCATCTACAAATGGAACGAACAAATCGGAGACTGCATCGAAATGTCAAACAACCCGGCATGTATCACTGAAGAGAACGGACAAATCAAGGTCGGATGTATGGCACGCGGGTTCTCCGACGAGTCATGCGAAGAAATGACACGTCTGACCAGTGACATACTCAGCCGCCACGGAGGAAAGGTAACCTACCGCGGAGCAAACACAGCCTGGAAAGCCGATGCCGAGAACCCCCTGGTGCAGATAGCCCAGGAACAGTTCAAACGTCTGGAAGGCTACGACGCACAACTCTACACCACCCACGGCGGACTGGAATGTGGCGTCATCATGCAGAAATACCCCGACATGAAAATTATCAACATCGGAGCAACCGTCCTCGACTATCACACCCCGAGCGAAGCACTGGAAATAAGCACACTCGGGCGCTGCTACCGCTGGATATGGGCCATCATGGAAAACCTCTAACGGATTGACCTCCCTTTTTCGGACTGACCCATAGGGACTCCCCATACATTGGTGTTGAAGCCCGACTGGCCGAGCACAAAAAAAACAGGAGGCAGATGCCTTTTTGGGGATTGGCATCTACCTCCTGTCCTATGAAACACACAATATTTACGCAATCTCTATCTTGCGCTGAATCTGCTTCTTCTCTTCCACCTGCTTTTTCGGCATGGTAATGGAGAGAACACCATTTTCAACCTTAGCGGCGATATGGTCTTTCTCTACGTCCTCCGGCATCGTGTAAGTCTGCTGATAGTTGGAGTAGCTGAATTCTCGTCGCAGGAAGTGTTCCTTCTTATTCTCTTCCTTGTGTTCCAACTTGTTTTCAATGTACACCTCCAGATTGCCTTCGTTATTGAGGTTCACACGACAGTATTCCTTTCTAATGCCCGGAACGGCAAACTCCATCGTGTATTCGTTACTGTTCTCCTTTACATTGATGGCAGGAGCCGTAGCCTGCACTTTAGGCATCCAGTCGTTGTTGAAGAACTCGTCAAACACTGTCGGGAACCAATTTTTTGAATTCATTACAGGTAACATAATAACCTCCTTTTTTAAATTGTTGCTATATACATTTTTTCAGCTTCCGGTTCCTTAGGAACCTTCCGCCTTTCAACCCAGATATAGACAAAATCCATGCCACCTCACCAACAATGCCATAATGAAGCCTATGTTTAAATCAATTAACTAAACTGACAAATTGTCACCAGAACAAAGCCAATTAGTCTACAAAACCTTCTCGTCGAAGGCATAGATAGCTATGCACAGATAATTCTGGAAGCAAGATGACACGAAGAGGTTTATAGCCTGAGACATTCCTCTCTCCACGCGCAGATTGAGAGGACGAGGAGCGTCTGACCCGTTTCCCGGCCGGGGAAAAGGCCGATGCACCTCGTTTCACACTTTGCTCGCCTGACAAAGTCTCTTAGCGAAGTCTCCGGGCACTTTGTCAGCTTGGCAAAGCCTCCGAAAAGCCTGCACCCCCCACTTTGTCAACCCGGCAAAGCCTCCGAAAGGCCTACACCCCCCACTTTGTCACTTGACAAGACCTCCGAAAACGTTGCACCCCCACTTTGTCAACCCGGCAAAACCCGCGAAAAACCTGCACCCCCCACTTTGTCAACCCGACAAAGCCCAAAAGACCCTTTTTGACACTCTTTGTCACGCTGACAAAGCCTCCGAAACAGTGTCCCGTACACTTTGCCACACTGACAAAGCCACCGAAACAGCGGATAAGACACTTTGCCACACTGACAAAGTCAACGAAACAACGGATAAGACACTTTGCCACCTTGACAAAACCACCGAAGCAGCGGATAAGACACTTTGCCACACTGACAAAGCCAACGAAACGGCGGACAAGGCACTTTGCCACCCTGACAAAACCA
>JAQXZK010000033.1 GCA_029227175.1 Bacteroidales bacterium
AGGCACAGGAGGCCTTAGCAGCAGTGTCTGGACAGAGCAAGGACAAATATACGGAGACCATCGCTCAAGCTCGCTTCTTCCGCGGCTTATGGCATTTCGAGGTAGCTAAATTGTTTGGTGCGGCTGTGCCTTTCGTGGATGACGTAGCGATGCAGGAGAATGTGAACCCGCAGGTGTCTAACGTGGATGAGAGCGGTAACTACATCTACATCTGGGACAAGATCGCAGAAGACATCAAATATGCTTACGACAATCTGCCCGACACTTGGTCTTCTGAACAAGGTCGTGTGAACAAATGGGCGGCTGGCGCTATGTTGGCGAAGGTGAGGATGTATCAATCTGGTGTTTATGACGGCAAGAATGGTAACAGCAACCACTGGAGCGAGGTAAAGAGCATCCTGGAGGATGTGATGGCTAACGGTAAGGACAACAGAGGTCAGAAATATCGCTTGGCTGACACCTATGAGCAGCTTTACATCGCAGGTGAGTGTGACTGGACAGGTGAGTCTGTTTTTGATATTCAGATGGCAATCACAGGTACTGTTCAGCAGACCTCTAACATCAACGGTCCTTGGCACATTGGTTTCTCTGGTGCACTCGGTACAGGTGGTTGGGGATTCTATCAGCCCTCTTACGACTTGGTAAACTCTCACATCGTGGACGACAAGGGTCTGCCGATGATGGACGGTGGCTACAAGAAGATCCCGGCATTGACGGTGTTGGATGACAACAAGGTGCCGCAGACCGATTTGGCTACCTATACCGATCCGCGCTTGGATGTAAACGTAGGTCGTTTCCAGACTCCGTTCTTGGATTGGTGCGTTCCTGCAATTATTGATGGTTGGGTACGTGACTACAGTAATGGTGGTTTGTATCTGAACAAGAAGAACATCCCGCGTAAGGCGGATAAGGGTAGCTTGTCTATCACGACGCAAACCGCTTCTTCTACGAAGAACTTCCACTTGATCCGCTATGCTGACGTGCTGTTGTGGTATGCAGAGGCATTGATCGAGACGGGTAATCCGCAGGAGGCTGGTAAGTACATCAACCAGGTACGTGCCCGTGCCGCTAAGAGTTATATCCACGCAGCTACAGGCAACGGATCTACTACAGAGGGTATTACACCCGCAACTTCTCCTTATGTATTTGAGGATTTGGTGAACGGCACGAAGGGTGTGGATGCCGCTGGTAACTATCGCCTCGGTCTCTATCCCGACTCTCAATTCGCCACCAAGGAGAAAGCTTTACAGGCTTTGCGCTGGGAGCGTAAGATCGAGATGGCTCTCGAGGGTCACCGCTGGTATGACTTGGCTCGTTGGGGTATCATCGCTGATGAGTTGAACAGCTTCGCTTCTTACGAGAAACAGTATCTGTTGAAATATGCGAATAGTGTATATAGCCCGAAATGGTGTGTATTACCTATTCCTTTGAACGAGATCCAAAAGATGGATGGACTGTTAGTTCAGAATGAGAACTGGAAATAAAAAATTAGGTATCATTAGCTGATGTCGAGCGCCGGGCATGTGAATGTCCGGCGCTTATTTTGCCTCCCAATCGCTGAACTTACTCCTTAACTCCTTTTTCAGAAGCGTTACGGAGCACTATTCCGAGATTATACCCCTCCTTAAGTCTATTTTTTATACCTTTGCGGAGTAATCATTGGATAAAATCATGGCTTCACATCTTATTGGCAGAATCAAAGAACAGGCGATCCTGAATCAGTGTTACGCATCAGACAAAGCCGAATTAATCGCTGTCTATGGCAGACGACGCGTCGGAAAAACGTTTTTGGTCAAGACCCTATTCAAAGACCAAATCACTTTCTACACGACAGGTATTTATGAAGGTACGAAAAAGGAGCAGCTCACCTTCTTCCATAAGCAACTGGTTGAATGCTCACAGGTGGCCTATCCTTTGGTGGACAACTGGTTCGATGCCTTCGACCAACTGAAGCACTTCATCAAGCACACCGATCAAACACGTGTGCTCCTCTTCTTTGATGAGCTGCCCTGGATGGACACTCCCCGATCGAGGTTCTTAAAGGCGCTCGAACTCTTCTGGAACAGTTGGGCAGCTGATCAACCCAAAGTGAAACTCATCGTTTGCGGTTCGGCAACCACCTGGATTATGTCGCATCTGTTGGGCGACAAGGGAGGATTACACAATCGGGTGACTCGTCGAATCAAGCTATCGCCCTTCAACTTAGCAGAGGTAAAAGAATTCATCACGGATAAAGGCATCGAATGGAACGATCATCAAATCGCAGAGCTCTATATGATCATGGGGGGAACCCCCTATTACCTGCAAATGTTGCAAAAGGGATTGAGCCTCTCCCAAAACATAGACGAACTCTTTTTCTCCGAGAACGCAGCATTGAGGGAGGAATACAATTTCCTGTTTCGTTCGTTGTTTAGGGATTCCGCCTTATACCGGAATGTGATTGAGTTGTTGAGCAAGAAGGCCAAAGGAATGACCCGGATGGAAATCATCCAAGCCACCAAGACACCAGAGGGCGGTATGTTGTCCAACGTGTTGGAAGACCTGTGTCATTGCGACTTCATTCGCAAATATGCCGCCTTTGGGAAAAAGGAACGTGATGCGCTCTACCAGCTGACCGACCTTTATTCGCTCTTTTACCTACGTTTTGTGAAGAATAGCCAAGGCCAGGATGAGCATCTATGGACCCATACCATCGACTCACCAGCGCACAGGGCTTGGTCTGGCTATGCGTTCGAGCAGCTGTGTCTGCATCACATCCCCCAGATCAAACAGAAATTAGGCATCGCAGGCGTGCAAAGTGATATATGCTCTTGGAATGTGGTGGCTACCGATACCCATAAAGGCGCACAAATCGATCTATTGATTGACCGCCGTGATCAAGTCATCAACCTTTGTGAGATGAAATTCTCTACAGGTCAGTATGCGATCACGAAAGCCTACTCCGCACAGATGCAGGCTCGCAAAGAACTGTTTCGCACCCTCAGCAAGACTAAGAAAGCGCTTCATCTCACCCTAATCACGACCTACGGACTTCAACCGAACCTATATGCCGGGGAAATCCAAAGCGAGGTCACCTTAGCCGACCTGTTCCACTCTGTATGAGGAATCTGACAAGCACATAAGCTGGCATTGTGCAAGACATTCGTTTGCCGTGAACATTCTGAACAATGGAGCAGATATCAAGACCGTAGCCAGTCTTTTAGGACACAGCGGATTGAAGCATACCGAGAAATACACCCGTGCCGTGGATAAATTGAAAGAGGAAGCTATAAAACAGCTTGCCTGAACTAAAGTTTTAACCACAAAAGACTTATCTTTGCGACTATGAACTTTGAAGCATTAGTAACACATATCAGTACGATACAGAACACGTTGCAGGCACAAGCCGCACATGCTGTAAACCTCGCCCTTACTTCCCGTAACTGGCTTATGGGTTGCTATATCGTGGAATTTGAGCAGAACGGAGAAGATCGTGCAGCCTACGGTGAACAACTGTTGAAAAAGCTGGAACAACGGCTGAATACAAAAGGTCTGAATGAACGTAGATTCCGTGAATTTAGACGGCTGTACCTTGTTTATCCACAACTGAAAGAACAAGTATTACACTACATCATGGCAGGAAATGAAATTCGGCACACGCTGTCCGCCGAATTCACGGAACCAATTCGGCACTCAGTGTGTGCCGAATTACAAACATCAGAAATACAATATAATAAGTGGAGTATTCCTGCTGAAAGGTTGTTCAATAAATTACCTTATTCTCACTTAAAGTTCATATCCAAAATCGAAAATCCGACAAAGCGTGCTTTCTATGAAATGGAAGCAATACGTGGCTGTTGGTCTGCAAGAGAACTGGAACGACAAATAGCATCTTTATACTATGAGCGTAGCGGACTCTCCAAAAACAAAGAAGCCCTCTCC
>JAQXZK010000034.1 GCA_029227175.1 Bacteroidales bacterium
TTGGCGAAATGGATGATGTCGCTGAACTCGCGCTGGTCTTCCGAGAGGAAAGCATAGGCATTGATGCTCCCGACGATTTTCTTGTAGCAGGCATCGACCCTTTGGCGTGCCTGCTGCATGGCGCGTCTCGGGATGCCCTGAGTCTCTGCCGTGCGGACGGCAATGAAGGCCTGCATGTCGGCCGACAGCCTCTTCAGGTGTGCCACCTCTTCCCCGATGCCCAGGAGCTCCATCTCCGTGCTGTAATTTTTCAGGATGTCATCGGCCAGACTCTTGAACAGCGACAGTCGGCGGATGTATCGCTTGACGCGCGTGATGCCGTATGTCTTCATGAAGTTCTCCATCTTCGCAGCGGCATCCTTCAGCTCGTCCGTGTCGGCCATCCTTCGCTTGTAAGTGACGATGGCCTTCATGGCGTTGTACACACTGCCGCACAGCGAGCAGGCCTTGTTGATTTTTCCGGTGAGCACGCTCTTCCCCGGCAGACTGTAGTACACGTTCTCCTGCTGCAAGGCACGCGCGTACTCCTCTATTTGGGCAGACAGCCTCTCTCTGAGCGCACTGTCGGCCCGTAACTTCTCTATAAACTCCTCGTGAAACTGCTTGTGGGCGGCATTTGCCATTCTTGATACACGGAACACATTAATTTGTAGACTCATACTTAAAACGATTAAATGAAACAATAGATTTAAAATACTTGTCGGATTATCTCCTCACCTGCAGCAACTCTCTATCACATTGTGTCTCTTTGAAAATAGATATTTCCCTGCCTCTCCTAATAACTTATTCCCGGCATCATCTCTCGATACGTTTTTCAAAGGACGTCATTTCCCATTACCGATGGGGTTGCCCGCTGTCAAGCAATCCGATGAACGTGTGAAAAAGGCGGAGCACTTATTACGCCGCTGTTTCCACCCACAAAATTACGACACAATGTTTACATTACAAAACAATTTACCGTAAAATTTAGCAGAAATGTTAAAATATCATTTCATTTCACTGAAGTAAAGACTACCGACTCACTGCTTCGGAGTACAGTAAGTCCGACAAACCTTCTTCGCGCAACGTCCGGGATATCCGACAGAGTGGCAGACACTCCCGTCTCGTGTGTAAATGCTCTTTGTCAGGCGACAAAACTCATCATCCTGTGTGTAAATACCATCTGTCGCTTTGACAAACGCTCCTGCACGGTGTATAAATGCCCTCTGTCGGGTGACAGACCTCATTGTCACATGTGCAAATACCTTCTGTCGCTTTGGCAAACGCTCCTGCACGGTATGTAAACACTCTCTGTCAGTTGACAAATCATCTTTACACATCGTTCGGAACACTATGTCATCCCGAAAAACCATCTTGTCACATGTGTAAATGCTCTCTGCCGGTCGACAAACACGTTTTACACATCGTTTGGCATGCTTTGTCACCCAGCGACCATGAACAAAGACATCACACTTGACCTGACCCTCAATAACTTGCCGATTAGGATTAAAGGAAACGGCATATGCAACACCGGAAATATCATCTTCCCAGGCTTCTCTCTGATGGAAACAATTTACCCCTGCCACAACTCGTGATGTGTGGCAGGGGTAAACCTTGTAAATGCGGGCATCGGCATTCCCTCCCATGTGAGCGAGAGAATCGTTACGCCTTATCCCATCTTACTTATGCCGTCATTTTACTGCGGAATAATTGTAAAGCCCCAACGGTAATCCCGGTTTGCCGGCAGGGTATATTGCGGCATCGGACGGTCACCCCAACTGTCAAAGCCAGCCAGACCCTGTTGCTTCATGTCTATGCAGACCTCAACAAACGAACGAGGAGTGATATCGTTGACGTGTGTCTGACGACGGATGACGTTGCGCGCCTTTTCTTCGCTGTGGCCGGCAATTTCTTCAGGAGTGAAATTGTTCCACTGGCGTGGGCGGTTGACTGCTTCTTCCGAGTCAAAGTCTTCCACGCTATTGCGCAAAGCATTGAAAGCGATAAGACTGTCGGCAACAATCTTTAGCCCATGTCCTTTTGCATCGGTTAGTGTGAGGAAGCGGGTATCTGTGTGATGACCTGTTTCCTGGGGACGAACGTAGGGATAGTTCTGCTTGTCTGCGGTAGATGTATAGAGGCCTACCATGGTTCCGGCCTTGCGGTCGATGTAGTTCTCTTCTGGTCCACGTCCGAAGTAAGTGAGTTTGTTCATACCCTGTGGGAGGCGGAAACGCACACCGATGCGGGGAACATTGAGCTTGGACGCAGCCCGACGTGCTTCCTGACTGCGAGGACTCTCTGTGGCAGTGAGTGTTTCCTCGCTGACCTCAGTCTTGGCAGCCTCGGCTTCCGTTGAAGTGAAATGAGACTTGACATTGATTACACCGCTTGGGTGAATGGTGTAGGTCATGGCATAGATGTTTCCGGCTGCAAGCAGGTATTCGGCCGTGAGGACTACTGCTTTCCCTTCTTGGCGGATGGAGGTTGCCGTCACGTTGAAGTTTTTGCTGCTCTGCTTCCAGATTTGTTCACGCTTCGGCTGGCCGTTTCCATAGTCATTGTCGGTAGGTGCTCTCCAGAAGTTGGGCTGGATGCCGAAACCTTCGTTGAAATACTCACGGTTGTTGACCTTGTAGGAAGTAACGAGCCCGGACTTCTTGTTGAAGACGAACTGCAGGGTAGAAGAAGAAACCTTGATTTCATCGCTGCCATCGTTCACAGTCAAAGCTTTTCCGGCTGTGTTGAACTGCTGCGGCAGAGACTCGACAGGAAGTTGAACCTGGTCAGTAGCCACGACATGACCAGCAGGAATACAGCCAAGTGACTTATTGGCAACAGTCTGGAAGTTGATGAAGTATTCGGTAGCGGCCTTTGGCTTGAGTACACCCAAATTTACGTTGAATTCCTTGCTCTGTTGAGGACCTAAGTCAAAGTTGAGCTTGCCAGCCTTGAGAGTCTTACCATTTGCCGTAATCTGATAGTTAACGGTATAGTTTTTCAAGTCTGTGAAATAGAAACGGTTTGTGATGGAGAAGCGGCCGGCAGCAGCATCGACAGCCTTGATACTGATATCCTGGTGCATGTACTTAATCTCAGCCATGGCAGGATGAGGATCGCGGTCTGGATTTACCACACCATTGCACAGGAAGTTTCCGTCGCTTGGCGCATCTTTTCCATAGTCGCCTCCGTATGTCCAGTAATGACGACCCTGCTCGTCAGTTGCATCAATACCCTGGTCAACCCAGTCCCAAATGAAACCGCCTTGCAGATTCGGATACTTGTAGATAGCTTCCCATTGTTCGCGGAAACCACCGGTAGAGTTACCCATGGCGTGAGCATATTCGGATGGAGCAATAGGCCGGTCTGAGCCGTTTTTACCCATCTCCTCGAACCAGTTTGAGTCAGGATATTGCGGAACAAACATATCGGTATTCCACTCCCACAAGGCGCGTTCGTAATTGACAGGACGATTCATGAGGTCCTTGTCTGCATCCTTGAGGTAAAGGTATGTCTGATAGAAGTTATAACCGTTTCCGGCCTCATTGCCCAAAGACCAGAAATTCACACACGGATAGTTCTTGTTGCGCTCGAACATGTTTTGAGTGCGATAGAGATGTGGCTTGAGCCATTCTGGGTTATTGCCCAATGTTCCACCCTTCTTGAGGCTGTAGTACATACCGTGGCTTTCTATGTTGGCCTCGTCGTAGACATACAAACCGTATTCATCGCACAATTCATAGAATCTACGCTGTTGAGGATAGTGGCAGAGGCGGACAGCGTTGAAGTTGTTGAGCTTCATCAGCTCAAAGTCCTTACGCAGCAACTCTTCGGTTACGTAATGTCCGGTTGCCGGATTATGCTCGTGGATGTTGGTGCCCTTAAGTTTGATGGGCTGACCGTTAACCATCATGACTACATACGGCTTACCGTTGGCTGCTAACTGGTCGATAGGTTTGATTTCAATGCGACGGAAACCGACATTGAAGGGAATCACCTCGCTCACGTTGCCATTTTCTTTGACAGAGAGCAACAATTTATAAAGATTCGGATGCTCGGATGTCCATGTAAGTACATCCTTGAGTTCCTGACGGTCAAAGACGATAGTGGTATTTTCCTTTCCGGGGAACACCTGCATGGTTTTTTCTCCGGTCAAAACAGTCTTTCCGCTTTGGTCAAGGAGTTCGTATGAAGCTGTGAGATGAGACTGTTTGGAAGAGTGATTTGTCACCTGAAGTTTCAAACCGAAAATACCCGTAGTATAGGAATCGTCAAGCGTTGAAACCACGCTAAAGTCTCGGATGGCAACTTTTGGCTCTGCCATAAGATAGACGTCGCGCTCAATGCCGCTGATGCGCCAAAAGTCCTGACACTCGAGGAAGGATCCCGTAGAAAAGCGGAAGACCTTGAGGGTTACCACGTTCTTCGAACCCTTCTTCAGATAAGGAGTAATGTTGAACTCGGCTGGGTTTTTGGAGTCCTCGCTATAACCGATTTCCTGCCCGTTGATATAGACATAAGCAGCAGACTTGATACCTGCGATGTGTAGCAGGACGTCCTTGCCATCCCATGATGTCGGAATGTCAAGTTCTCGGCGATAAACACCAACCGGATTGGCAATGGGAATTTCGGGAGGATTCGGATTGCGGGGTTTGAATTCATAACCGTGATTGACATAAATGGCCGGACCAAAACCTTGTACTTCCCAGTTTCCGGGAACGGTAATATCCTTCCAGAGAGAGGTGTCAACATCGGCTGCCGTAATGTTTGCCGGAAGATCCTTGTGAGAATCTACATAGTAGAACTTCCAGGTTCCGTTGAGAGACACATGGTTTACACTGTTGTCGAAAGTTCCCTTTAACGCTTCATCGCGTGTAGGATAGTTCATGAATGACGTTCTGGCCGGTTCCTTCCCGACTGCAACAGTTTGGATGTCCTGCCAATAAGGAAGGTGCTCTTTCTGCACTTGAGCAGAGAGTGTCAAAGCCTGTGTGAAAACAAGCGCACTCAGTGTTAGATTTGTAAGAGTTTTCTTTCTCATGATTGTTTTATGTAAAGATGAAAATATTATTTGCCCTTGATATGATCGAACCCTTCTCCGTAGACACCGATGACAGCACTTTGGGAGACGAAAGCATGAGGGTCAGCTTCCTTGATAAGACGGAATATGCGCGGAGACTCGCGACGTTTGGCCAAAACAAAAAGCATATGAACCTTTTGTCCGGTAAAGAACCCCGTGCCGTCAATAATGGTCACACCGCGCTTGACCTCCTGATTGATAAGCTTCCCAATGATTTCATGCTTATTGCTGATGATGAAGAACTGGACTGAACGGCGGGCACTGTTGACTACATAATCCAATACGGAAGTCATGATAAAGAGGTTGGAATAACCGTAT
Organism: Bacteroidales bacterium; assembly: GCA_029227175.1. Classification (GTDB taxonomy): domain Bacteria; phylum Bacteroidota; class Bacteroidia; order Bacteroidales; family Bacteroidaceae; genus Bacteroides. Next base: position 5,378 of record JAQXZK010000034.1, read on the forward strand.
ATCAGCTTCTCTATGTCTCGGAAAAGAAAATAGCTACACGAAATGATAATGATATCTGTAAGCATGATGACCCGTCCGAGAGAAACATCCCGATATTTGTTTATAATAGCGGCTATAATGTCTATTCCTCCTGTACTTCCGTTGGCGGAAAAGGCAATGCCAACACCTGTTCCACAAAGCGATGCACCGATAATACAAGCCATGAACGGCTGGTCGTTTAGAATGGTGAAACCATGAAACATCTCTTGTTGAAGTGAAATGATTATGGTCAACACCGAAACTGCAAATACTGTCTTGATACTGAATTTCCATCCCAACTGCCAAATGGACAGTAACAACAAAATGAAGTTGATAAAAAAATACACGTACTGCACATGAAGGCCTGTTGCAAAATATACCAATGATGAAATACCAGGAACGCCTCCTGTCATAATGTTATTGGGAAGCAGAAATATAGTCCAGCCAAGGCCATAAAGCGCCATTCCAACGAAGATGTACAGATAATCATGTATCTCGTTTAATATTGTTAGCCGAGAAATCCTTCGGGAAGAAATTTCCATAGAACCGATTTAATTTTGGAAAAAATTCAAATTTCGCACAAAAATAACTATTAAATCGATGCAGACAAACAACTTTCTCTTTCTTTACCAAAAAGATAAATTGCTTTTAGGGTAAACTATCAAACAAACTTGTACTTTTGCAGCAAAATAAACAGCAAAGAACCACATAATGCTAGATAACATAAAGAAGTGGCACGTAATACTGGCCAGTAATTCTCCTCGTAGAAAGGACCTGTTGAAAGGGCTTGGAATTCCATTTGAAATTCGTGTATTGAAAAACATAGACGAAAGTTATCCATCTCATTTGAAAGGAGCTGAAATACCATTATACATCAGCGAGAAAAAAGCAGAGGCTTATCTGTCATCCCTTAAAAAGGATGAGTTGCTGATTACGGCAGATACAATTGTAAGCCTGGATGGAAACGCTCTTGGAAAACCGGAAACAGCTGAAGAGGCTGTAAAAATGTTGAAAGAACTTAGCGGACGGACACACGACGTCTTTACCGGTGTGTGTGTGTCAACCCAGACCCAAAAGAGAAGTTTCGTATCAGAAACAAAAGTCAGATTTGCCCCTCTGGCAGAAGATGAGATAGAGTTCTATGTTGAACACTTTCATCCACTTGATAAGGCTGGTGCCTATGGCATACAGGAATGGATTGGTTTTGCCGGTGTAGAGGCGATAGAAGGAAGTTATTTCAATGTAATGGGATTGCCTATCCAAAGGCTCTATACACTGCTGAAAGAGTTTTAAAAAAACATATTTGTTGCATGGAACCAATAGATTTTGTATCGGTAGGACCGGGTAATGTAGATAATGTGACTTTAGGCTGTTTCCGCGCACTATGTGAAGCAGATGATATATATGTATTCTCCACGCAAGGCATCTCACGTGCCGAACAGATTATTCTTAAACTGAAAAAGTCTCTGAAAAAGAAAATTCATGTAGTGGAGATTCCGATGAAAACGGACAGGGCTGAAGTAAATCAAGTATATGACAGACTTGCCAGGACGCTGAAGGACTTATCGGACGAAAAGCGAAAAGTAGCAGTAGCAACAGAAGGTGATTCTGGTATCTTTGCCACTACACACTATGTACAGGAACGTTTGGTCACGTTACAGGTCCCAGTGCGACAACATGCCGGGATTCCTTCATTCATCGCTTCCGGAGCGGTAGGACACCTTCATCTCATCAAGCAGCAGGAACGACTATTGATTGTGCCTGGAAAGATTACGATGGAAGAAATGTCTGTACTCATAGAGGGAGGTACCAATCTAATCATCATGAAATTGTCAATGGCAAAAGACTTGATTTTGGACTGTATGGAGAAATATGCTGACTGGCATTTCCATTACTTCTCATCAGTTGGTACAGATGAAGAGTTTTATACTGACGATAAAAAAGAAATAAGGAAACAACCGTTCCCTTATTTCTCACTGATGTATATCTCAAAATAGCCGCATCTATTCGGCCTTCATTACAACCCCAATCTTCTTTTTGCCATCCATCTTGACAATAATTGGAGTGTCAAAGTGTATGTGGCGCAGATATTGTGTCTCCTGTTGGGCAGGAAGACTGTCTAAATAGGAGGTGTCATAATAACCGTCACCCCGATATGCGTTAATGGTGAAGTATCCGACTCCAAACGAAGTAAGATTCTGAAAGAAATGTGTACCTTGACTCGGGTCTACACGATAGTTAGTCAAACCGGCTTCCACAATCACCTTTGCTGCCGAGATATTGGGCCATTTCACCGGTATGCCAAGATATGGGTCGCTGCTTCCCCAACGCCCCGGGCCGACCAACACGTAGTTCTTCTCTTCAACAGCAAACTGCCGGTTCAATTTCTCTACCTCATCCGCAATGGCAGGATTGTTGATTTGATTATATTCGTTTGTCTTTACGTAGATAATATCATAAATGTTATTGACAATACCGTTGCCCAAAGAGTTATCACTGCGCAAAATGAGGTTCTCATCCTTCAGCTGAGTGAGGTCTTCCTTGATCTCTTGGTCATTGTCAACAATTGGGCGAATCTGTAACAGATAGAATGTTCCTCCGCTGCGTCCTGCATCGTCAAGATTGACTGCAAATTCTATCTCGACCGGTCTTTTCATCTCTTCGTGTCCGAACTTCAAGGATAGTCGCAGAATTTCAGGGAGAGGGAACATGTTATACTTCAGCACACCAGCAAAAGTAATCAACTTGCGACCACCCGGATAGATGCCGTCTCGAATCACCATATCCTCAAAATCGTAGGTAGAAGCAATCGCTTCCAAGGCACCCTGATTGTCTGCTTCACGGATACGTAGTTTTTTCAGGTTAAAGCCGTCGTCAACCTTGAAGTCAAGTGTTTGCTGCTGACTCATGTCAATGGCATAGAATTGAGTCTGCGTTTCCCGTAATGCCATCTCCATTTCACTGGTCTGCAAGACCTTGTCCGGATGATAGGGACTAACGCGCAGGGTTAGTCCTCCATCCACAATGTATTTGCCCAAGCCTAATGCGAGATTGGCAATACCTTCTTCCGGCTTTTCCTCACCAATGGGATAGTGGTTAGTGCTACGCATAACACCTGAAATACAAGGGTAGAAATAATTTCCATAGCACTGCCCGACAACTTCCTGAAGCACAACAGCCATTTTTTCCTGGTCAATAACGTTGCTGGTTGCCATCATATAAGCCTTGCTGTCTTTATAATAGACAGAAGCATAGACACCCTTGATGGCGTTGAGAAGTGATGACAACATGAACTCCTTGTTCTCAGAGAAAGGAATCATGTAAGTTGAATACACACCGGCAAACGGTTGATAATGCGAGTCCTCCAAAAGACTTGAGGATCGTATGGCTATCGGTGATTGAACCACATTGATGAATGTCATGAAGTCATCGCGAAGACGTGTCGGGAGTTTGGCGTCAAGAAATGCCTTTAATATGGATTCATCGTCAGCATCACTTAAGGCCAATGTGTATAAAGCATTCGACTCCATGAATTCGTCGAAAATATCTGTGCAGAGCACGACTGTCTTGGGAATCTGGACATCGACATCCTTAAACTGGTCAAATTCTGCGTGCTGTTTCAAGATGTGGTCAATGAATGCCAAACCACGTCCTTTTCCGCCTAACGAGCCATCACCAATACGAGCAAAGTTGGAATACCGGTCAAATCTCTCACGCTGGAAAACAGCGACAACTCCTTGATTCTTCATTCGTCGGTATTGCACAATAGCGTCAAAGATGATTTGGCGGTGTGCGTTAATATCACGGTTTTCACGCCAGGTAATTTGTTTCAAGAACTCTGAAAGCGAGAACATGGCTCTGGAACAAAGCCATCGGGAGATGTTGTTGCGCGTGATGTGCATCCAAAGTGAATCGGCAGGAATTGTCATGATGTTGTCCTGCAAGTCGCGAAGGTTGTGAACGCGCACAATTTCCCTACGTGTCTGAGGGTCACGGAATATCAAATCTCCAAAACCGAAATCTGTCTCAAGGACTTTTCGTATGTCCTGATCCATCTTCTTGGAGTTCTTGTCAATGAATGCAGCCCCATAATACTGATGCACATAATTCCGATAACTATCCTCACTGCTTTGAAGCACAAGGGGTATGTATTCGTCTCGACTCCTAATTTCGTCCAGCAAGAACAGACCTGCCTGACCGTCATCAGCAACACCGGCACGAGGGAAACGGCCATCGGTGATAATGCCCAATGTGTTATCATGATACTTGTTATACAGATCCATGGCTTCTTCATACGAACGCGCCAACACGATTTTCGGACGACCACGTTTTCGCATGTTGGCTTCCATGGCATTCAATGCTTCCGTTGAGAAGGACTTCATCTGTTCCAACACATAGTGATAAAGGTTGGGGAGTATAGAGGAGTAGAAACGGATGGAATCCTCAACAAGCATAATCATTTGGACACCGGCCTCGCGCACATCATACTCAAGATTCATCTTGTCTTCCATCAACTTGATGATTGAGAGCAACAACTCGGTGTTACCAAGCCAACAGAACACATAGTCAAACTGAGACAGGTCTTCATGCTCCATGCGCTTGCTGATGCCATGAGAGAATGGCGTCAGCACAACCATGTGCGTGTCAGGATACCGAAGTTTGATGTTTCGGGCGATGTCAAACACATCGTTATTGTCAGTTCCCGGCATGACAATGACCATTTCAAAGCGATTTTTCTGCAGCTCTTGCTCTGCCTGTTCTGAATCAGAAACAAGCGTGAACCGAGGAGGAGTACTCAACCCTAATCCCGCGTATTCCGTAAAAATCTTTTCGTCTATACGCCCGTCATCTTCCAACATGAATGCATCGTATGGGTTGGCTATCAAAAGTACTCTGTAAATGCGCTCCTTCATCACGTTGACAAAGGAGGTGTCTTTCAAATAAGGACCTCTTTTTTTCATGGATGTATGTCGACAGATGATTTGTTATCGTTCTTGATGATTTCCTGGTGGTTATTCCCGGTCAAAATACTGGTTCCCTTCAATACAATATATTCTACCGATAAGGAATTCTTGGGATTAACCTTTACATAAATTTCGTTAAGTTTGCAATCCGTTCCATTTATCAATACGATACAGCTCCACTTGCCATTATATTCTTTCAACGTAAGCTTACGCTTGTTATAGGCCTTCAATGTGATAGTCGCCATCTCGTCCGTAACGTTACTGGTTTTATAACCGTAAGCAAATTTATTCTGAATGTAATTCAACTCGTTGTTGCTTCCATCTATATTATGCCAATAGACATGAATAGGATTTGATTTGTTCAGTTTGCCGTTTACAAGATTGACATCGTAATTGACACAATTCTTGTTTAGACTTCGGGAAATAAAAAACAGAGGTTCTGATGCCTTCAGTATAACACACGTGAGACACAAGAATAGTGTCAAGAGTCCTTTCTTCATCTTTTATAGTTAAATATTTTATGGGATGTCTGTTTACAAGTCTGCAAAGATATGAATTTCCACGTGATTTTTAGGCAATTCACTCAAAACAGCAGGAAGTTTGTCCGATATTAACAACAAAAAAGAAAAAAGCAACATGGACCGGAAATTAATTGCCTTATAGAAAAAGGTGTTTTCCCCTTTATACATATCTTTGTGAACCTCACGCCAGCGTTACTTCCTTGAAGAAAAGGATGTATGCAGCCCCAATAATGTAATTTTTAAACCCAAACATTGTGAATATAGTAAGAAAGGTAATCTTGTGGATTATAGTCATAGCGTGCTGTTTGCCGTTGTTGGTTATTGTTGCGGTTCCTCCTATCGTGCTAAATGCGCTGTTTAATAAAAAGGTAATATACGATAGGATATATACGGCATCTGAGTTTGGATTACCCGATCCCGACACACTGAATTTACAGGCGTGGGACGACCTAAAGATAAATGTCCTGGAGTTGCGGCCTGACACCTGCAAGGCTGTCATCATCTGTTTGTCGGGCATAGAGAAGCCTTCTGTTACGGCATTCTATGGGCATGCGCGCCTGTTCCTGCCCAAGGGCTATGCGACACTTTTAGTCGATGTACGAGGGCATGGAGAAAGCGATGGCAATCGTATTTGTGCGGGATACCATGAGATGCGAGATGTTAAGGCTGTGACCGACTACATCAGGCAGCAGCCAGCTTATCAGAATCTTCCCGTTGTGGCCATGGGTCTTTCGTTAGGTGGTGGAATAGCCATCAACAGCATGGCCGAGAATCCAGACATTGATATTTTGGTTACGCTTTCTGCCTTTTCTTCGCTGGAAGATGTGGTAGCCGACTTACTGACTTACTATGGCATGCCATCTTTTATAGGCACATGCATGAAGCCATCCACCTGGCTATCAGCCTCCATCATGTATGGCGTAAATCCCTTTACACTGTCTCCCAAGTCACGCATCAAGAAATTGAACGGACGTCCCGCTTTGCTGATGCACACCCGCCAAGACAGCAACGTGCCATTCAAGAGTTTTGAACGGCTGACGCAGGCTGCAATTGACTCTGTTGAGACCTATGTGCTTGATATTGATGAACATTTCATTACGCCGGATTTTTTTATGCCGGAAAAGGATGAGTCATACACCCATACGTTGATGTCTTTCCTGGAACGAGCTACGAAGCAAATGGCCAGATAACAATTGATTGTAAATAAGATGAAAAAGTTTTTTATCCTTTCGGTTTGTGCTGCCATCATAGGGCTGTTGCTTTATATGACTTATCGGATAGGTCCTTTGTTCAGTTTCTATCTCTTTCCGCCAAGTGTGCAGGAATATGTACGTCACGCTGTTCTTTTGATGGATCAACACGGAATTTATAGCAACACGGCTACATGGGACAGCATCAGGCAAGAAACCCTTGAAGCTGCCAAAGTGGCCCGAACATACGAAGAAACACACGACATTCTGGAGAAAGCTCTGAAGGTGGTCGGAGGCAAACATTCGTTTCTGTCCGTTGCCTCCAAGTCTGTGGAGGGGGAAGACATGACCATGCAGTCTCCAGTCGTTCGTCTGGATGACGATGGCATCCTGTATGTCATGCTCCCTCAGTTTACGGGAAGTCCGAAGCAGGGAGATGAATATGCCACGAAAGCATACGAACTGATTCGGCAGCATAAGGAGAATATCAAAGGGGTTATCATAGACTTGCGTCACAATACAGGAGGAGACATGGGGCCTATGATTACAGCCATTTCACCGTTTCTTCCTGATGGCGAATTTATATCCTGGGGCATTAAAGGTCGGAAAATTCCGGTTGTCCTTGAAAAAGGGAAAGCCATAGGAGGAGGGACTCCAATCTCTATCAGTGAGCCATTCAAGGTAGAGGATAAGCCTATTGCTATCTTGCAGGATAGCCTCACTTGCAGTTCGGGTGAGATTGTTTTGCTTGCTTTTCGAGGACTGCCACATACCAGGACTTTTGGTACTCATAGTGGAGGGTATTGCAGCTCGAACATGAGTTACCATCTGTATGACGGAACAATCATGCAACTGACAAACGGCAAGGACGTTGCTCGCACGGGAGAAGAGTTCTGCGAATATCCGATTGCCCCTGACGAGGAGTGCAATGATGCCGATGAAAAGGCGAAAGAATGGCTTGAGTCAATCATCAGAGAATAACATATTAAACCACCATATCTTTTTTTTATGAACATCAGACTTGAACAGCCACGGGACTTCCGTGAAGTGGAAAACCTTACACGTGAGGCTTTTTGGAATGTATACCGCCCGGGGTGTACGGAGCATTTTGTTTTAAACCGATACAGGAAGAACCCGGATTTCATGCCTGAACTCGATTTTGTGATGGAAGAAGATGACAGAATCATCGGCCATGTGATGTTCTCTAAGGCAAGTATCACGCAAGAGAACGGAAGCGTATGGCCGGCATGGACTTTTGGACCAATCAGTATACTTCCGGCTTACAAGCGTAAGGGCTATGGCTTGAAACTCCTGCAATATGCCATTGGGGAGGCCCGCGAGGCCTGTGTAGGAGTGCTGTGTATGGAAGGAAATATAGATTTCTATAGGCACGCAGGTTTTGTGCTTGCAAGCTCATTGAAGATTCACTATCATGGCGAGCCCAAAGAGAGCGAGGTGCCTTATTTTCTGGCACAGGAACTGATTCCCGGATATTTGCAGGGGATAGAGGGGACCTACCATACGCCTAAAGGCTATTATGTGGCAGATGAATATCCCGAATATTTCGCCCATTATGAGTCTACCTTTCCAAGCAAGATTAAGAAACTCCAGAGCGGACAGTTGCCTCAGTTCTGTCAAAGTTGCTGCATGCCGTTGACGAAAGAGGAGGATTGTGGCAGATGTTCCGATGGAAACATCTGTTTTGACTACTGCAAGTATTGTTATGATGGGGGCAGGTTTTTGCATGATTATACGATGGAGGAAATGATTGCCCACTGCTCGCAGTTTGCCGGTACTTTTGAGCCTCCGATTTCCAAAGAAGCATACATCCTTCAAATGAGGCATATTTTTCCTCAGTTAAAGCGTTGGCGTAACCCGAACGTGGACGGTTCCGACACCCAATCCGTCAGCGGTTTCTTGTCTGCTGTACAGGTAGCCGACATAGAGCACTTGATAGATACCCTGCCCGTTGCTTATATCTCTTCTGTCGACGGTGAGGGATTCCCCTGGACAAAGGCCATGTTTTCACCCCGGAAACGCGATGGAATCAAGGTTTTCTACTTTACGACCAACACGAGTTCCTTGCGTGTTGCCCAGTATGAAGCCAACTCCAAAGCCAGTCTGTATTTCTGCGATGAAAGAGGATTCAGAGGTGTAATGTTACGTGGTAGAATGGAAGTCCTGACCGATGCAGCCAGTAAGGAATTGATTTGGCGTGAAGGTGATACGGAATATTATCCTGGCGGATTGACAGATCCCGACTACTGCGTACTTCGGTTTACCGCTATTGACGGACGCTTTTACAGTGATTACAACCCCCGAAGTTTCACGGTTTAACAGCAATCTGTCAAGCGTTTGAATGGCGTTTGAATGATGTTCGAACACCGTTTAAAGAAAACCGGGATTGGCCTCGAAAGTCGTGCGACTCAGACAAGCTGATTCCTTATTTAGGAGTAAAATAATCTGACAATTTACGGCTTGGCTCAGCCAAAGGCTATTTTCGGACTCGCCTTTTCTATTAAATGACACGGTCGAATAATATAAATGACATGATCGAATAATAGTTTTGGCAAGGGTCAATTTATGACACGTTTCAAGTGCCTCTACAAGTATCTGTAGAGGGGGTATAGCCGGTTTACCGCTAAACATATTATGATGGTAAAAAATCCATACACCTTCCAGTTGGATGTGTGTATGGATTTTATAGCGATAGGATTCTTACTTGGAAAGGCAGAATCCGACCATCATGCCGTCATAACTCTTGGCCAGTTCGCTAACCGTATTGAGGGTAGGATTGTTGAGCGTATTGGCCATAAAAGTCACGATGCCTAGCAGCTTGTCTGCATTGAAAAGGATTTTAAGTGAAGACGTACTTGCCGTAATCTTCGCATTGACTTTCGCAAGGTTTGAGTTTCCAAACGAGAAAACGATGCGGTTGTTGCTTGAGTCGTACTCGTATGTGCCTTGCAAGGTCTTTTTGCCATTGATAGTGAATGTTTTGTCGCTTTTGAAGGTGAATGATACAGCGCCTGCCTTGAGCCCAATCTTGGCCAACTGTTCGTCAAATTTGCTTTCTATGGTGGTCGATGCGGCTGCACCTCCGGCCGACATCAAGATGTTGTCCGACTCAAATTCGACTGCCGAGCCCTTCAGCACCCAGGTTCCTGTGATGTCAGTAGCCGTAGACTTGCCTGTAATCAAACTCACGGTGTTTGAAATCTTGTCCAGAATGTTGCTCAACTGGGCATTTGCATGCGGCGTGTTGCACATACAGGCCAAAAAAGTCATGATTAGAGATAACTTCTTCATAAATAATTATAGTAGTTATTTAGTCAAAGAAGGCTTTTATTCAACTCCTGATTGATATTGCTGATGTAGTCGAGCAGTTCTTCACGCCCCTTGCGCGTTTCCGAAGAGGTGATGAAATAGGGCGGTAGTTCTTCCCATTCCTCCTGCAACTTCTTCAGATAGGCATTGATGTTTGACTTCAAGGCACTACCGCCGGATTTATCGGCTTTGGTAAAGACAATGGCAAATGGAATCCCGTTTTCACCCAGCCACGTAATAAACTTCAAATCTATCTCCATAGGAGCATGCCGGCTGTCTATCAACACAAACAAACAAGTCATTTGTTCGCGAAGCAGGATATAATCGTTAATGATACGGCTGATCTGCTGCTGCCCCTTCTGCCCACGTTTGGCATAGCCATATCCAGGGAGATCGACCAGGTACCAGTTCTTGTTGATGAGAAAGTGGTTGATGAGCAGCGTCTTGCCCGGAGTAGAAGATGTCATGGCAAGTCCTTTGCGGTTGGTCAGCATATTGATGAGACTTGACTTGCCTACATTTGAACGACCAATGAAGGCATACTCGGGAAGACGGCCTTCCGGACATTTCCTGACGTCAACATTACTGATGACATATTCCGCACTTTTAATTTCCATAAGTTTCTGTTTTCTTTTGATTAAAATTAAGTAGCCACAATCCCATGAAAGTCAACAATCCGTTGAACATCAGGAGTTCATAACCGAATTTGTAATTCCAGAGGCTGACAGTAAGCTGATTGATAACGTAACAAATGATAGGGGATGCAATGGCAATATAGGGCACATAGCGGTCTTGCGTAGCACGTCGCGTAAATAAGCCATAGGCATAAAGGCCAAGCAGGGGACCGTATGTGTAGGACACAATGGTAAACAAGGCATCGATGATACTGCTGTTATCAAGAGCCTTGAACAAGAGAATAAAAAGAATAAAGACAGCAGTGATGGCCAGATGAATCCGCTTGCGAGTTTTCTCTGCTCGTTCACGACTCATTTTGTCTGTCTCTAAAAGGTCAATACAGCAACTCGTCGTAAGTGCAGTCAACGCTGAGTCAGCGCTACTGAATGCAGCCGCAATGATGCCTATGGTGAATGAGACCAGCACTCCATAACCCAGATACCCGCCTGCGGCAAACAATGGCAGCATCTCGTCTCCTTTCGCCGGCAAATCCATGCCCATTTCACCGGCAAGAACCGTCAACAAAATGCCCAATGAAAGGAATAGCAGGTTCACAGGCACAAATGCCAGCCCATACCAATACATGTTCTTCTGAGACTCTTTCAATGTCCTGCACGAAAGGTTCTTCTGCATCATATCCTGATCAAGACCGGTCATCACAATGGTAATAAATATACCGCTGACAAACTGCTTGACAAAGTGCTGGGTCGAATGCCAGTCGCTCCACTCAAATATCCGGCTGTAAGGATGCTCGCGTATGGTCCGGACCATGCCGGCCAAGTCAAGATGAAGCAGATGGCCCACCTGCCATATAATCAGAACCAAAGAGACAAGCATACACAAAGTCTGAAAACTGTCTGTCCACACAATGGCTTTTATGCCACTTTTGCGAGTATAGAGCCATATCAGAACGAGAATGCCGATAATCGTCATTCCAAACGGGATATGCAAGTTCTCAAAAACAAACTGTTGCAGGATAATCGCCACCAGATATAACCGTGCTGCTGCACTGACCATCTTTGAAACCAGAAAAAAGGAAGCGCCGGTCTTGTAGGTACACCGGCCGAATCGGGTCTTCAGATAGGTGTATATAGACGTCAGGTTCAGCCTATAATAAAGCGGCAGAAGCACCTGAGCTATAACAAGGTAACCGAAGTAGAACCCCAGACACGTCTGCATATAAGTCATGTCAATGTACCTTACCATACCGGGAACCGAGACAAACGTGACACCGGACAAGGAGGCGCCAATCATACCAAAAGCGACAAGATACCAGGGAGAGTTTCTATTCCCTCGAAAGAAAGTATCATTGTCTGCATTTTTCCCGGTAAAATGGGAGACAACAAGCAATAATCCAAAGTAAACGAGGATAGTAAGCAATATGTATAGTCCGTTCATGGGATGTCTTAAAAAGATTGCAAAAATAGACATAAGCCTTCTAACTTCAAATTATTTTTGGCTCATATTAGGTTTATTTAGTATCTTCGTACCTCGTTACAAAAAACTAAAACGAACCATGAACCAGCAATATCCCTCCGCGCTCTTACAGAAAGCCATTGACGAATTTGCCAAATTGCCGGGAGTAGGGCGCAAAACAGCATTGAGACTGGTGTTACATCTGCTTCGCCAAGACACAGAAACGGTACAGGCGTTTGCTGACGCAGTCCTACATCTCCGTCAAGAGGTGAAATACTGTAAGGTGTGCCATAACATCTCCGACAGCGATATATGCGAAATATGTGCCAATCCATCGAGAGACACATCGCGTATCTGCGTCGTAGAATCCATTCGCGACGTCATGGCGGTCGAGGCCACTCAGCAGTTCCGCGGCTTGTACCATGTGCTGGGAGGTATCATCTCTCCGATGGATGGTATAGGCCCCAGTGATTTACAGATTGACAGCCTGGTAGAACGTGTTAAGAAAGGTGGAATAGACGAGGTCATTCTTGCACTTAGCACGACCATGGAAGGAGATACTACAAACTTTTATATATACCGCAAGTTAGAAGGACTTGATGTAAAACTCTCGGTGATTGCACGAGGCATTTCCGTGGGTGATGAATTGGAATATGCCGACGAGATAACATTGGGACGTAGTATCCTCAACCGTACGCCGTTTGATGGCCGATTGTAAAACCTTATAAAAAGAACCCCTTTATGGATGAAAAGTTGAGAAAAATCCAAATAGCATACTTTGCCTTATATACGATGATAGCTCTGCTGATTGTATTAGGTGAGACTGATATCTGGTCATTGGACGGGGTATGGACAGACAAACAGGTATGGGCTTATTATTACCAGACCATCGTCATACTGCTCACCGTGGCATGTGTTCCCGCTGCACTAAAATACTTTGCCGTCTGGTTATCTCACCAAATAGATCAGATGCCTCTGGCCGAAGCGTTGAAGGCTTATGTCAGACTGTCACTTTTGCGCATTGCCCTCTTGGCTTTGCCTGCCATTGCTGGAGTAGTGGGGTATTACCTGCTCCTAAACACCTCTTGCCTGCTGTGTACATGCATTTCATTGATTGCAACCTTCTTCTGTTGGCCAAGCATGGAACGCATGAAACGTGACCTGCACATTGAAGCGGATAATGACATGCCATGAAACTGCAGGTTGTCATCGTAAACTATAATGTATGCTTCATACTGGAGCAATGCCTGAGAACCGTAGAACAAGCCCTGAAAGACATTGGCCCATGTATGGTTACAGTCATAGACAACGCTTCGACCGACAATTCCAGCAGTTATCTTCCACACCGTTTCCCACAAGTCCATTTCGTGTGGAATCAAGAAAATAAAGGGTTTGCAGCTGCCTGCAATCAGGCCATTCGCCTGAATGATTCTTCAACCTATGTGCTCCTGCTTAACCCCGATACCCTCCTACAAGAAGATACACTCTTACGTTGCATAGACTTCCTAGATAATCACAAGGAAACCGCAGCTGTCGGTGTACGTTTACTTGATGGCAAGGGGCATTATCTTCCCGAATCCATGCGTCGAATCCCCACGCTCATGGGAGCCTTTGGCCATTTTACTGGTTTAGAAAGATTATTCCCGGAATCATCATGGGACACCTATTACATCCGGCCTTCTCAAGAGGAAGTTCCTCAGGAAATCGATGTCCTGCCGGGAGCCTTTATCATGATTCGTCGAAAAGAGCTGGAATCATGTGGAGGATTGGATGAAGAATATTTCATGTATGCAGAAGATATAGAACTGTCATACCAGCTAAGGAGTAGAGGACTACAACTGTTCTGTCTGCCTCTTTCCATCACACACCTCAAAGGAAAGAGCACCCATAGACATACGCCATTCTTCATCCGACATTTCTATGGCACCATGATTACCTTCATCAGAAAACATCCGGAACTATACCCCCCGTATAAGGCTCTGCCAGCCATCTTTTTTCTCCATATACTAATGTCTGTACAATATCTGATCATTAAAATCAGAGTATTCTTCGAAAAGAACCATCAAGAATAGATATTTTTTTTCAAAGAAAATCGACAGATTTGTTGCAAAAACCAAAATTATGCCTACCTTTGCAACCGCAATCACGAAATGATAGCCTTTTGGTGCGTTAGTTCAGTTGGTTAGAATACATGCCTGTCACGCATGGGGTCACGGGTTCGAGTCCCGTACGCACCGCGATAAACGTTGAAAATCAATAAATTACAAAGAAAACACCCGATTTTACACCCAATAATGTAAAATCGGGTGTTTTGATTTAATAGCAAAGTGGGCAATACAAATAATATCTACTGAGCCGAGGTAACCGGTGGGCTGGTAGAAGATTATGGTGTACATAAAAAATCCTCACCTTTGGTAGATGAGGATTCAAGATTGTGACCCCGACAGGATTCAAACCTGTAACCTTTTGATCCGTAGTCAAATGCTCTATTCAGTTGAGCTACGGGGCCGAATCACAATTTAGTGTCATAAACATTAAGCGATAAGTAGTTTTTTCGTGACCCCGACAGGATTCAAACCTGTAACCTTTTGATCCGTAGTCAAATGCTCTATTCAGTTGAGCTACGGGGCCGAGATTCTCTCGCTTTTGCGGTTGCAAATGTATCATGTTTTTCTATAACACGCAAGTCTTTTGATATCTTTTTTGAAAAAAATTACTCTACAAAGCGGTAATTAAAGAGTTGCCAGCCGATTGATATGCCCACATTCCACTCTTTCTGAGGTGAACTGTAATGGTTTACATAACCCGATATGGCGCCAAAGGGGAGGCGACAGACAACAGACAATTCTCCTATGTATTCCTGTTTAGAAAACAAACTGCCATAATAGGCCTTTGACCGACTGTCGCATAATATAGGCGAGAATGGAGCATATACATAGAACTCACTACGAATATGGAACATATCGTTGATGGTATAGATGGGGCGAATACCTACAGCCAGGAATTGATTAGCCCGGAACGCCTCGTTATACATGATTTTGCTATGTGGAGTAGGCGTGAATGCCGGGGCCATCATTTTGGTTGCGGTATAGTTTTGGGAAAATTTACGGGTGGAGTAAACAGCCTGCGCCATCCATCCAAGCGTAAATTTATCGCTGAGTGGGTGATACATCTCTTTCAAGACAGAGAGTTTGGCCCAGTAAACAGGCTTAATATGCTGACCCAGCACCGGATTGTCTTCCAAATAAAATGACTCGGACTCACGGAATCCTTGTAACCAGAATTGTTCGCGCTGGCCACGAGTGGCATACTGTCTGGCATTCAGAGTACTGCCATTTAGTCCGACATACAAACCAAGCATATTATATAAGCTTTTGTCTCTTTTGCTGTTTTCGTAGTCAACGATAGATGTCTTGTAATAATAGTCGACAAGGCGACCGATACCGAACCCGAACTCCATTCTGCGATTGGACTTGTAAGGCAACGAGAGCAGAGCCTTGGCAAAATACTCTTTAGAAGCATTAAATGTGGGGTTATCATGTTGAGAAAAGAGCTTGTCCTTCTTGTAATAATCGAAAGTACTCACGGAACCGATGAGACGAAGAGCAAAAGGGACACGTCTGATAAAGTCAAAGCGACCCATTAGTTGCACGTTGTTATATATCTTACCTATCTGTCCGTCAAGCGTGATTTCCTTGGCAATATTGCTGATACTCTTATAGGTTGTCCCCAAATAAATCTGGTTGGAACTGGTTGTTGAGATATTACCACCGATACGGGCTGTAAGTTTTGAGTTCATTTTGACCTTCAAGTGCAGCGTGTATGTGCCGCTCGTGGGATGATATACAGCATGCGGTGTGATTTCAGATACCATCTTTCCGGCAAGCAATCTGAAATAAGTACGCTTAAACTCTTCGTAGTCAAAAAAACCATCAGCATTAAACCGGAATTCCTTACGCAGATAAGACTTCTCTCGCTCGCTGACACCCTCAAAGACGATATCGGAGAATGAAAACGGAGGCATTCTCCGCTTGAATTCAGCGCGCTTGGCACGTAGTTCTTCTTCTCGGACACGCCGCGGTATGCGAGCCTTGATAGAATCCATCAGTTCCATGGTGCGATTATATCCGATATCATGCAACTCCTGCAAACGGTCAAACGAGAGCAGACTCACGTCATCATACCGGAACCTCAAAAGGAAACCCAAAGAATCCGGCATGTCATAGTCTGTCTTCTGCATCACCATATTCTCTATTTGGCTCATAAAGTCGTCTATTTTGGGCTTTTCAGGATTGGATGATACCACACTGCCTATCATGATATCGGGCTTGAAATCTTCCATCATGACATCTGTAGGGAAGTTATTGTATATGCCACCGTCGTACACTAAGTTTTGGTCTATTTCTATCGGTTTGAAAACAAAAGGGAAACTCATCGACGAACGAACGGCATCACCTAAATCACCCCGACGGAGAACAATTGCTCGCTTATGGTATACGTCAGAAGCGACACAACGAAACGGTACGAAGAGCTTGTCGAAATCACCCTGACAGGTTGCTGTCGCCTGTCCGAAAAGTTCCAAAAAGACAAGATTCATCTGAATAGGAGGAACCACGCTTGTAGGTATGGACAATGTAGGGCGTTTGAGGGAATCCTGATTGAAGAATCTTAAATTGAAGAATTCGGGGGTAGGGCGCTCCTGCTTGAAATAATACTGGTAGTGAGTCTCGATTTCACCTGTGTACCAACGCTTGAAGTTTGGTGACTTGATGAGTTCGAACATTTCATCGGGAGAATAGCCCATTGCATAGAGGGAGGATATGATAGCCCCCATCGAAGTGCCGGTAACATAGTCAATAGGTATGCCATTTTCTTCCAGCGCTCGAATGATGCCGATGTGTGTCATACCCTTGGCTCCACCACCGCTCAATACTAAACCAACACGTTGAGGGCAAACTGTTTGAACGAAAAGCACCGCAAACAATAACGAAATCAATATTTTTTTTTTCACGAACACAAAACAGATTGGTTTTTATATTGTTATCTTTTTAAAGTATAGGAAACGCTCCTGGTGTATTGATTCCCGTGACTATTCGTTGTTTCCGTCAGCATAGAAATCTCACCTTGCGTTGTCATGATATAGGTGTAGGACACTTTTCCTGTACTGTCTTCGCTGTCAAGTGGAGAAACCTCCTTGAGTAATGTCGGGCTGTGAGCCCCTAACAGATTGGCATAGAATGCCGTCTCATGCACAGATAAGGGATAACGTTCTACACCAAACAGGATTGGGATTCTATTGGGAATCATACGAATATTTTCAGGTTCAAAGGTCAATCTGAATGATTGGGTATGTCCCTGCATTGTAGTTTTCATCTCAGCGGTAACGTTGTCCTTATAAACTATGTCGCATTGGGCAAATAATACGCCATCTATCATTTCCGTTACACAGGTAAGCCTACCAGCCTCAGTATAAGCAAATCGATAGGTCCGTCGTTGCTCTCCACCCATTCGCTCGGCCGACAAAGCAAAACCTTCATCGTTCAAAACATACTGGATGGCCTCACGGCCATTGTCTATGGTGACCATCCGGTCTGCATAAGTTACATAGGTTTGTTCTTTCAGTTCAAAAGGAGCCGTTGCAGATTTGGATTGTTGATGAAAAACACGCTCGCTCAACAAGCCATCTGTATAGATGTATGTGTTTTGTGTTGAAATGGTAGGTACACCCGCCTCTACAAACGACTCTTGTAACTCAACAGAAGTGTATTCCGATAATCGGTATTTCCTCTCGTGAGCAACTGGAAGCGGTTCACTTGACGTACACGAGGCAAGGCATAGCATACTTGACAATAAATATACACCATACTTCATGGCAGCAAAATTATAAAATTAATCCTATCTTTGCGGAATCAATAACGAAATTTAAATGACGTGAAGAATATAGCTGTCTTATTATCCGGCGGAGTGGATAGCTCTGTAGTTGTCCACATCCTTTGCGAACAAGGGTACCGGCCCAATCTGTTCTACATCAAAATTGGCAGAGATGACGTGGACTATATGGATTGCTCTGCCGAAGAAGATCTTGAAATGTGCCGATTCATCGCACATAAATACGGGCTTCCGCTTGATATAGTTGACCTGCAAAAAGAATACTGGGAGAACGTGGCTGCATACGCCATTGACAAGGTGAAACGTGGACTTACTCCCAATCCTGACGTCATGTGTAACAAGCTCATCAAGTTTGGCTGCTTTGAAGAAAGAGTAGGGAAGGACTTCGACTTTACGGCAACAGGACACTATGCAAGCATTGTAAATAAAAATGGAAAAATTTGGTTAGGAACAGCTATAGATCCCGTTAAGGACCAGACAGACTTCTTGGCACAGATAGACTACCTGCAAGTAAGCAAACTGATGTTCCCATTAGGAGGACTGATGAAGACTGAAGTGCGCGAGATAGCCCAAAAAGCACAATTGGCTACGGCCAAAAGAAAAGACAGTCAGGGAATATGCTTTTTAGGAAAGATAAACTATAACGATTTTGTAAAAAGATTTCTTGGAGAACGAAAGGGAAAAATCATTGAAATAGAAACAGGAAAGGTAATCGGACAACACAATGGATTCTGGTTTCATACAATTGGACAAAGAAAGGGGTTAGGATTGAGCGGTGGCCCATGGTTTGTTGTCGCTAAGGATGTAAAGAAGAACATTGTTTATGTCAGTCATGGATACGACACACAAATGCAGTATGGATACGAATTTTCCATGCACGATTTCCATTTCATCACAGAAGACCCGTGGAGCGGAACAGCCGACAACGAGGAAATCCCTGTAACATTCAAAATAAGACATACACCTGATTTCTCACACGGCATTTTACGGCGGGAAGGCAATGGCTTTCACCTGAAGTCAGCAGAAGCATTACAAGGCATTGCACCGGGACAATTTGGCGTCATATACGACGAACGTCACAAGGTATGTATCGGAAGCGGAGAAATCTATATGCCGCTAAACCAATAAACACCTGACTGCAAAATCTTTTAGATTAGATATATACAAACACGCAGGGGTAACTATATCAGAATATTATATTAAACATAATATTGATAGGAGAACAAACATGTGTTTCTAAAACTCCAATCGGTTATATAACGCTAATTGTTTAGATTTCCAAGGCACCAACAATATCTTGGACAGCGTTGAAATGATGTCTGTCAAGATAATCATTGATTCCATCGATAATCTTAACCGTTATGCTTGGGTCAATAAAATTAGCTGTTCCAATTTCAACAGCCGACGCACCGGCCAACAAGAACTCTATAGCGTCCGTGGCCGACATAATTCCGCCCAGTCCAACAACTGGAATTTTCACGGCCTTTGCCACCTGCCATACCATTCTCAAGGCGATAGGTTTTACCGCAGCACCAGACATGCCACCTGTAACGGTAGACAATACCGGTTTGCGATGTTCGGCATCAATAGCCATACCCAATAAGGTATTGATAAGAGAGACGCTATCCGCACCGGCAGATTCAACTGCACGCGCAATTTCCGTAATATCTGTTACATTCGGAGATAGTTTGACGATCAATGTCTTATGATATGCCTTCCGGACAGCAGATACGACCTCAGCAGCACCTTTGGCTGTCACGCCAAAAGCCATACCGCCTTGCTTAACGTTTGGACATGAAATATTCAACTCGATGGCAGGAATATTTGCTAACTCGTTGATGATACTTGCTGTTTCTACATAGTCATCAATGGCAGAACCGGACACGTTCACAATCATGTTGGTGTCGATATCTTTAATCCTGGGATATATCTCATCGACAAAATGGTGCACACCTTTATTTTGAAGTCCTACAGCATTCAACATGCCCATAGGTGTTTCTGCCATACGCGGATAAGGATTTCCTTCACGCTTGTGCAAAGTGGTTCCCTTGACAATGATACCTCCCAATCGGCTCAAATCGATGAAATCAGCAAATTCCTCACCGTAACCGAATGTTCCGGATGCTGTCATCACCGGATTCTTAAGTGATAATGAACCTATATTTACTTTTAGATTTGCCATAATAACTGTTCAATTTTAAATACCGGACCATCTTTACATACACACAAATGACCTTCATGGGTGTTCTCCACGCAGCAAAGGCATGCTCCAACGCCACAGGCCATTTTATTCTCCAAGGAGACCTCACAGGCAATGTGGTTTGCCTGGGCATATTTAGCCACAGAAACCATCATGGGCTTCGGGCCGCAACAATACACCTGGTCAAACTTTACCTTATCTAATATAGAGTGTTGAGTTACAAAGCCCTTTTCTCCTAAGGAACCGTCTTCTGTCGTTACATAGACATCTCCAAACAGAGCAAACATATCCAGCAGCAGCAGATCTTTCTTGCTTCTGGCTCCAAGCAGAAAGGTCGGTTTCATGCCGTGTTCTTTCAACTCTTTTCCAAGATTCAATAGCGGAGCAACGCCTACACCACCACCTATCAAGATAGGCGATATTGCCTCTTTGTTTGCCGGTATCGTGAAGCCATTACCCAGCGGCAAGACCGCATTTATTGTTTCCTTTGGCTTCAACAAGGCCAGTTTACGAGTACCCTCACCAACGAGATGAATCAGAAACCATATCTCTTTCTTCTCCACATCAACATAATTGATGGATATAGGTCGGCGGAGGTAGGTTGCCGGAGAATTTTCTACTTTAAGTTCAGCAAACTGTCCGGACTTTATTTCCGGAAACGGTTGAGAGTCGGATAAAGTTGTCTTCAGTAACACATAATTTGAGTTGATAGACACATTCTCAACCACTGACAAATCTATAATGTATTTTTTATTCATAGTGTAGCAAAGATACTTCCTTTTATTGAACTATGATGTAAAATAGTGCCTATTTTTCTATCTTGAAAGTCTCAAACGTGTTATCATCATAGAAGATTTTTATTTCTACAATCTTACGTTGTAAACATTTTTGATTGTTAATTGATTGTAATTCAAGTAATTGCTTGTTTACTTGGGCTAGTTTTAGGCGCAAATCTTCGATGTTTTCAGATTCCGCCTGTCTATCTGCTGGAGAAGGCTCCTTCTCGTTCGACGGATTAGCGTTGTCTGGCGAAAATAAATCGCTTTCTCCATTGACTAACCAGTCTAAACTAACATAAGGATATCTGTGCTGAAGTTTGGACAACACTTCCAAACTGGGGTATTTGTTACGCCCTGACAGGATATGAGCTATTGTAGCCTGTGCCACACCGATGCTATCTGCAAATGCACTTGCATTCAGGGATTCTCTATCCATGATTTGCTTGATACGTTCTGAAACTGTCATTTTTTTGCCAAGATTTTAGAAAATTACAATCATAAAACTGGTACAAATGTACAAAATTATTTATTACAAACGTGTTAATATTATTATAATAACACAAGTATAAAATGAATCTATCGTTGTAATTCATAGTATTACAAATATACAGAAACAACTCTGAATTGGAACAATGTTACGTATATTTTAACTTTAACATCTATTTGTAATTTATTGAAAATTAAGTACATATTATTCAATAAACACATTCTTTTATCGACTTTACCGGACAGGGTCTGCTACCTTAAAACCTGTTTTTTAATCATAAGCTTAAATAAACCTTCATACAACCCTCTTAATCAATAGGATTTATATGGTTATACTATGGCGTGTTTTTGTTTAGCGTACTTTTGTAAATAATCAGCCACTCCCCTATCATTACAACTATACATATCATCCGCATATATTACAAGTATATTGTTACATCCATATACACAAAAAAGGATATGTAATATTATATTTGTAATATTACGTTTGCAATCTGCGCGAGACAATTATTTGACAAAATTTTTCATTGTCTCAAAATTTTGCTATTCAAAGGATATGGAAAGTCAGGTTGGATTACGATTTAGGTTTTACATTTAAAAAACAGGCGGAGTAACCGAGGCAACCACCCCGCATGACGGCTATGTCGAGATGAAGCAGGAAGTAAGACAGCATGGAAAGAGGCATGAGAACCTATCTGCGTTCTAATGAACGATTGGGTTTAAAATTCTTTACAGAAAATCTTGACTAAATAAGCAAAACAGTAAGGATTTGCTGTGAAAATGAGCAAGTGCCCTATTCCGTTCAAAAGGAACAGAAAATAAAAAATGAGAAAATGACCCCCATCAGGCATTTTTTATCCCAAAAACGTCAAAAATTTTGGCTAAATACCTTCAAAATTCCCCAACACAGGTACGAAATAATCCGAAAAAAATAAAATGGAAAACGATTCGAAAACAATGTATCTGGCCGATTCGTGTTAATGTAGAATTTTAAAGAGTAGTTCTTTCATTAAGTCGCCGTCGCTCAGAGAGGTGTTCCCTATTCCTTTAGACTTGGCATCTGTCTCGCGTAGCTCCCCTATTATTTGCATCGTTTTGACTCCGGAAAAGACCTTCATCCCCCTCATGTAGTCTTTGGCTGCCCAAGGTGACTTCAATCCTAAAAACGAGGCAACGCCCTGATCGGTTCTTTCGGGAGCATAGTAAGCCTGCATAAGCATGGAGAAGAAGCTGAACAGATAGGCCACTGTCATTTGAATAGGGTTGTTTTTCGGGTTATTTTCGAAGTAGTTGATTATTCGATTAGCCTTCAAAATGTTTCGATCTAAAATGGCGTTTTTCAGTTCAAAGACATTAAATTCTTTGCTGATGCCTATGTTCTTTTCCACCAAGTCTGCCGTAATGATGAGGCTGTTTTTGCATGAGAAGGCCAACTTATCCAGTTCTCCCGTGAGGCGGTTCAGGTCTCCCCCAACGTATTCCACCATCAGTTCGACAGCTTGATTGTCTATCTTCAATCCTGTTTTGCTTACGTAGTTTTCAATAAAAGCAGGTAACTGAGCGTCTTTCAGTTTCTTGGATTCATACAACACCCCTATTTTCTCTATTTCTCCTGCCAATTTTTTGCGCCGATCGAGTGTGCCTTGTTTGTGGCACAGGACCAGAATCGTTGATTCAAGTGGTTTCTGGACATAATAGAGCAGGTCTTCTATATTCTTGATGTTTTGGGCTTCCTTAACAATGACCACCTGGTGTTCGGCCATCATCGGATATCTCTTGGCTGTATTGATCACATTGGCAATATCAGTGTCGGCACCATATATGACAGTCTGGTTAAATTCTTTTTCTACGTCTGTCAACACGTGCTGTTCTATGTACGATGAAATGGCATCAATATAATAATCTTCTGTCCCCATCAGATAGTACACAGGTTTATATCGGCCTGTTTTCAGGTCTGCCATCACACTGTCGAATGTTATTTCCGCTTTTGCCATTGCTTATTATTGTTCATGCATTTCTTGACCGGCTGAGAGGCTGCCCCCCTATGCCGTATGCTTTCTTACCAGTCGAATTTCAGGTGCTTGACTGTCTTCTTTTCCTGGATAATTGTTTGGAGACTTTCAATGCCTATCTCGACGTGTTTTTGCACAAAATTCGAGGTAACCATAGCATCACTGCGCTCGGTTTTAACCCCCTCCGGAAGCATGGGTTGGTCTGAAACTAAAAGCAATGCCCCAGTCGGAATATGGTTGGCAAAACCACAACTGAAAAGTGTGGCCGTTTCCATATCCACAGCCATAGCACGAGTTTTCAGCAGAAACTCTTTGAAGTTGTCATCGTGCTCCCAGACTCGGCGGTTGGTCGTGTAAACCGTCCCCGTCCAATAATCAAGTCCGTTGTCGCGGATGGCCGATGAGACAGCACGTTGTAGCATAAAGGCCGGAAGCGCAGGGACCTCAATCGGTAGATAGTCATTTGACGTACCTTCGCCCCTGATGGCGGCAATCGGCAGAATCATGTCTCCTATCCTGTTTTTCTTGTCGATTCCTCCACATTTGCCGAGGAAAAGGCAGGCCTTGGGCCGGACAGCCATTAGTAGGTCCATGATAATGGCAGCATTCGGACTACCCATGCCGAAGTTGATAATCGTGATTCCACCTGCCGTTGCAGAAGGCATGTTTACACCATCTCGCAGCACGGGTACGCCAAATTTTTCGGCAAAGATATCGACATAGTTATTGAAGTTGGTCAGTAAAATATACTCGGAGAAGTCGGCTAACGGACGTTTTGTATAACGAGGCAACCAATTACTGACTATTTCACTTTTGGTTTTCATATAACTATTGCTATATTTGTCTGAATTTTAAGTTGAAGGACAAATTGTTTGACCTATATTTGATTTACAAATATACGGTAAAATCGATAATAATAAAATTTTTTTCATGGATATTCTTTCTCTTCCTTCATTTGAACCCAAAATCAAGGATGTCGACGGACAAAGACTGATATTTGACCAGATACGCCGTCGATATGTCGCGCTGACACCGGAAGAATGGGTTAGGCAGCATTTCGTCCACTTTCTGACGGATCAATTAGGATATCCCGCCGGGTTGCTGGCCAATGAAGTACAGATATCTCTGAACGGCACCAAAAAACGTTGTGACACGGTTTTATACAATCGGCAACGTAGTCCATACATGATTATAGAATACAAACGTCCGAATACGGTGATTTCGGATAAGGTCTTTAACCAGATTCTTCGGTACAACCTCACCATGCATGTAAGATATCTTATTGTAAGTAACGGAATTACGCACTATTGCTGTAAAGTAAATTACGAAGAGAACTGTTACGATTTTTTAGAAAAAATCCCCCATTTCAACGAGTTGCTGTAACATGGAACAATAAAAAAACACGTGAAGTAGCCGATGCACAAGGGCCTTTATTGAACTCATGCGAGAGCAAGACTGTTTGCTCCGAGGCAGAAATCATCTACGATTTATAGAGAAAATTAGGGTCAGTAGAAAACAAGGTGAGGGTAACCACCACTGTAGCTGTCCTTCGGAAGAAGCAGGTCGAAGGGAAAAACGTCAAAACGTCAAACGTCAACTCGATGCAATCCTTATTTTGCATCTGTCCATTCATTCAATATCTGATTTCTAACAGTTCTTACAGTTGACAGTTTTCCAAACTTGAGACTGCCATCCGCCATAAAGAAGTAAATATATTATATTTAAATTTTGACCCTCGTATTATGGGCAAAATCCTGTCGTCTGTAATCTGTAAGATGTGTAAGTTTTTTTGACCTTCACGCAATTCGGGACAACTATTGCATACGTGCCGGAATGAGCCGTATCTTTGCAGGTGTGATTCGGACGGGTATTCATCAGCCTCCGCGATGAGGAGCGATGAGGACTCATTGAGGAGCCTTTGAGGGCCCGGCAAGGCTCGGAAATGGTCGTCCGTCGAATCCGATTATCAAACCTAACACCGTCCTCAACGGCATACAAATGGTCGGCAAACTCTACCTCTGCGCTGGCTTTGAGGAAAAACAACCATGGCACGTATAACACCTATCGATGTCATTAACCCAAATCGGTTACTCAGGTTATCTCGCAGATATACTGTAACTCTATGTTGTAAATCAAATTCTATTTTGTGCATCCATAGGAAAAAACTATCAGTCGCGTTGATGAGTACCCTGGCCTCCCCTTAAAAAGCAGATGGCCATGTTGAACGTACAACATAGCCATCTTCATTAAAACGTGCGGTTTTTCTTTATTCTTCCTTAGAAAGTCTGCGGCGACGTGCCGGTTTTTCTTTCACATCCTGCTTTACTTCAACCTTTATACCAGCCAGTTCCGGGTCTATCATGATACGTCCACAATATTCGCAAACGATGATTTTCTTACGTGAACGGATATCGAGTTGTCTCTGAGGAGGAATCTTGTTGAAGCAACCGCCACAAGCATCACGTTGCACATAGACAATGCCCAAGCCGTTTCGGGAATTCTTTCTGATGCGCTTGAATGAGGTAAGGAGTCGTATTTCAATCTTCTTTTCCAGTTCCTGTGCCTTTTCACGGAGTCGTTCTTCTTCCTGGCGTGTTTCAGCAATAATCTCTTCAAGCTCTGATTTCTTTACCTGAAGGTCTTTGGTACGTTCTTCAAGTTCTTCCTGGCTCTTGGCTTCTTCTTTAACCTTTTCTTCGTGCTGTGCGGTAAATTCTCGGATACGCTTTTCACAAAGTTCAATTTCCAAGGTCTGGAATTCAATTTCTTTGCTCAAGAAGTCATATTCGCGGTTATTGCGTACATTTTCCTGCTGCTCCTTGTATTTAGCAACAGAAGCACGTGCTGTTTCGATTTCTGCACGCTTTCCTGCGATAGATTTTCTGAGATCAACAATATCTGTATGAATACGTTCAATGCGTGTATTCAAGCCTGCGATATCGTCCTCCAAGTCCTGCACTTCAAGAGGCAATTCTCCGCGAATAGTCTTGATTTCATCGATTTTTGACAACATTGTCTGTAACTGATACAGTGACTTGAGCTTCTGTTCTACGCTCATTTCCGATGTAACTTCTTTCTTTTCTCTTGCCATAATTATAATATATGTGTAGATGTTTTTTCTATTTATTTGCCACCTCTATTAGAGATATTTGATTGGATTGGTATTTATTTTCGTCAAGACGACCCTTAGATCCGGCGATAACTGGCGAAGGACATCGCGGAACAAATCCTTGGTAAACTGTTCACTTTCGTAGTGCCCTATTTCGCACAGCAGAATATCCTCGTGGTCGAAGAAATCATGGTAATGCACCTCCCCCGTTACGAACACGTCAGCACCTTTTTCTGCCGCTTTTTCAATGAGAAAGGCACCCGAACCACCGCACAAGGCTACTTTACTGATTTCTCTACCTTTCAAAAGATTGTGTCTGAGACATTCTACCTCAAAGATTTGTTTAAGCATGGCCATAAATTCGCTTTCGGTCATAGGTGTCGGCAGTTCTCCGAGTACACCCGATCCGGTCTCGTTCCATTCCTCTGCCCCGACACCTTCAGGCTGCAACACGCGTACATGCTGCAGGTTTAATTTCTCAGCCATTTTGAAGCTTACTCCCCCATGAGCATTGTCCATATTGGTATGGGCTGAATATATGGCTATTCCGGCTTGAATAGCCTTCAGAATGCAACGCTCTACGAGATTGCGACCGGTAATCTGTTTGCAGCCTCTAAATATCAGCGGATGGTGCGAAATGATTAGGTTACAATCCTGAACGACAGCTTCTTGGATAATGTCCTCAGTAATGTCCAAACACAATAAAACCCCTGTAACTTCCGCATCTGTCAATCCAATTTGCAAGCCAGCATTATCATAACTTTCCTGCAACGGCAGAGGCGCGAAATGTTCAAGGGCATCAACGATTTCCTTAACTTTCATACCTTGTTTTGGATAAAAGGGTGTGCAAAGATATACATTTTACAATAAATTATGCGATATAAAGTATTGTTTTTAGTTCCCGCCAGTAAAATTTTACTATAATCCCTAACTAGTTAGAGCGGGCGGTTATCTCGGTTGCTCCATGATTTTTTTCCAAAAAATCGGCCAATAGACATGAGTTCAACGAGAAATATTCATAAAAAATATGATTTTAATATTATATCGCTTAAATTTGCATCAATTCCACAAAAAGTGGAAGATTTAACCTTAATAATAAAATACAAGATTATGTCAACACGAAGAGATTTTCTAAAGACTGTGTCTCTGGCTACAGGTGGTGTAGCATTGGGCGGAGTTGACTTGATGGCTTCCAATGCAAAGAAAAAGAAAGTCGTTTCAACTCCTACTCCAGAAAAAGTGAAGATTGCTTATATCGGTATTGGCAACCGTGGTGAACAAATCATCAACGATTTTGCCAAAACAGGTATGGTTGAAGTGGTTGCACTCTGTGATGTCGATATGGGCGCGCCACACACACAGAAGACTATTGCCAAATATCCGAATGCCAAGCAATACCGCGACTTCCGCAAGATGTTCGATGAAATCGGTAACGAATTTGAGGCTGTTGCCGTTGCTGTTCCTGATTTTGCTCACTTCCCCATTTGTATGCTTGCCGTTTCAGAAGGCAAACATGTATATGTAGAAAAGCCTATGTGCAGAACCTTCTACGAAGAAGAGCTCCTCATGGAAGCAGCTAAGAAACATCCGAACGTAGTGACACAGGTAGGCAACCAAGGACACTCAGAGGCAAACTATTTCCAGTTCAAGGCCTGGAAAGATGCCGGCATCATCAAGGATGTGACCGCTGTAACAGCCCACATGAACAACTCACGTCGTTGGCATCCGTGGGACACAACAGAAGAGCCATACGCTTCCTATAAGATAAAATACCCGCCTGCTCATGCCCTTCCCAAAGACATGGACTGGGACACTTGGTTAGGAACAGCTGCCTATCACGACTACAGTCCTGACTATCACCTCGGACAGTGGCGTTGCTGGTACGACTTTGGCATGGGTGCCTTAGGCGATTGGGGAGCACACCTCTTGGATACCGTACATGAGTTCTTGGAACTTGGACTTCCATACGAAGTGACACTTACCCATGCCAAGGGCCATAACGACTATTATTTCCCCTATTCATCAACCATTCTCTTCCGTTTCCCGGCACGTAAGGATATGCCACCGGTAGACGTAACATGGTATGACGGTATAGATAATCTTCCACCTATTCCTGCAGGATATGGCGTTCAAGGTCTCGATCCGAATATTCCGGTAACCAACCAAGGAGCCATCAAGACAAAGCTCAATCCGGGTAAGATTATTTACTCTAAGGAACTCACCTTCAAGGGAGGTTCTCACGGAAGTCCGTTGACCATCATCCCTGCCGAGAAGGCCAAGGAAATGGCAGACAAGTTGCCGGAAGTGCCCAAGAGTCCGTCTAACCACTTCCAGAACTTCTTGCTTGCATGCATGGGCAAAGAAAAGACACGTTCTCCGTTCGAAATCAACGGTGTGCTTTCACAGGTATTCTCTTTAGGTGTAATCGCACAGCGACTGAATACCCAACTCTTCTTTGATGCACGCACCAAGCAGTTTACGAACAACAACTTTGCCAACTCGCTTCTCGTCGGCACGCCTCCACGCAAGGGCTGGGAAGAATTCTACAAATTATAACCACAATCTATAAAATACAATAATATCTATACATCATGAAGAAAATTATTCTTCCGGCAATCATCTTGGCATGCATGGCAAGTTGCAAGCAAGCAGACAAACCGGCCGAGGCAGCTCCTTGTTGCCCAATGGCCAAAAACATCGAACTTGCGTTCAAAAACTACGAAAACACCGCAGACAACACCCTTACCGACGCCGAAAAAGCTGACGGATGGACGCTCCTGTGGGATGGTGCCACCACACAAGGATGGAGAGGTGCCAAACTGGAGGCCTTCCCCGAAAGTGGCTGGGTTATTGAAAACGGTATTCTTAAGGTACAGCCCAGTGACGGTAAGGAATCGGCTAACGGTGGTGATATTGTTACTACCCGCACGTACAAGAATTTCATCCTCAAGGTAGACTTTAAAATCACACCGGGTGCCAATAGCGGTATCAAATACTTTGTAGACCCGACCTTGAACAAGGGCAAAGGCTCTGCCATCGGTTGTGAATTCCAGATTCTGGATGACGACCTCCATCCGGATGCCAAGTTGGGCGTAAAGGGTAATCGCAAGCTGGCCTCCCTCTACGACCTTATTCCGGCTCCCGAGGTTAAACCTTTGGACAAGGAAGGCTTTAACACTGCAACCGTTATCGTAGCCGGCAAGCATGTCGAACATTGGCTCAACGGTGAAAAGATGGTTTCATACGACCGCGACAGCCAGCAGTGGAACGCACTTGTAGCTTACAGCAAGTACAAGAACTGGCCGAACTTCGGAAATCTTGAAGAAGGATACATTCTCCTTCAGGACCACGGAGACGAGGTATGGTTCAAGAATGTGAAAATTAAGGAACTGGATTAAACTCAAATCTAAATGAACCGATTGGGGTTAAAAATCTAATGAACTGATTTGAATTGAAGAAGAGGAGAACTCCACAAGAGTCTCCTCGTTTTTTACTGCAAGTAGGAAAAAGACATGAAATATAATGAATACATCTTTAAGACGAATCCATCAACAGAAGTTGTGAACGATGTCCTGACAGCATTGCTGGGCGAAGTCGGATTCGAGAGCTTTGACGAATATGAGAAAGGCGTAAAGGGGTACATCCAGCGTTCTTTGGTAAACGATGACGCCATCCGGTCCATCATAGACACCTTCCCCATCGAGGCTACGACCATCACCTATTCATCGTCCGAAGTGGAAGACAAGGACTGGAACGAGCAATGGGAACAATCCTCCTTTCGGCCTATTCTCGTTGACGACATATGCGTTGTCCATGGGACCGCGCACACCGACCTGCCTTCCGTGAAATATGACATCACCATCAAGCCGCAAATGTCTTTCGGAAGCGGGCAGCATGAGACCACCTATCAGATGCTCTCCGAGATACTACAACTGAATCTGGAGGGAAAAACCGTATTGGACATGGGATGTGGCACCGGCATACTCGCCATACTTGCCAGCATGCGAGGAGCCAAACATTGTGTAGCCATCGACATAGACGAGTGGTCGGTCAAGAGTGCCCGAGAGAGCATCATGCTGAATCATATTGACAATATTGACGTGTATGAGGGAGATGCCACATATCTCTCTCAGGTGGGTCCATTCGATGTCGTCTTGGCAAACATCAATCGCAACATTCTGCTGAACGACATGCCTCTGTATGTGGCGCGCATGTATGCAGGCTCCCGGCTCTTGATGAGCGGTTTCTATACAGAAGACTTTCCACTCATACGCGCAATGGCCGAGCAGCAAGGATTGACGCTACTCCAAAGCCGAGAACACAACGAGTGGATGGCCGTTATGTTCGAAAAATAGGCCGAAATGCTGACGAAACGGGTCGATTACCTCATCTACTCCACCTGTTTTTTATATAGAAAATTTTAACTGAAGAAAAATCAAACCGCTTTTTTGTCAGTAAAAGAAAAGTGGCTATATTCGCACACGTAAAGACAAAGGGGTGCCCTTGTGAACAAAGGGCTGAGATTACACCCTCGAACCTGATGCAGTTTGTACTGCCGTAGGAATTGTATTTATGGGCGTCTGCTCTTCCCTTCACACTCACACCCTCCTTTCTCTTTGCTATAACAATCCTCCCCAAAAAACATCCCTGATACTGACAGGCGATGTAACAGGTACTAAAAAAACATCTCAAGACCCATGAAGATTATCATCAACGGAAAGGAGCAGGAAACACAGGCTGCAAACATCAAGGAACTGGCAGCAAGTATGAATCTACCCGAGAAAGGAATCGCCATTGCCGTATGCAACACCATGATTCCTCGCACAGACTGGGAGAAGACCTCACTCGAGGAGAGCATGCACATCATCATCATTTCAGCAGCCTGCGGAGGATGATACAGTTCATTACACACTTCACCGAGCGCTACACCTACGCTGATAGCGCCCGTATGGCCCTGTCCGGTGGATGCCGCTGGATTCAGTTGCGCATGAAAGACGCATCAGCCGCAGAAATACTGCCAGTAGCTCTGGAGGTACAAGCCCTATGTAAGCAGCACCATGCAACATTTATCATTGACGATCAAGTCGAATTGGTCCAGGAAATACATGCTGACGGTGTCCATCTGGGCAAGAACGACATGCCCATTGACCAAGCCAGAACGATACTTGGACCGGATTATATCATTGGCGGAACGGCAAACACCTTTGCCGACGTCGTGATGCACTACCGGCATGGGGCCGACTACATCGGCTGTGGCCCCTTCCGTTTCACGACAACCAAACGAAACCTCTCTCCCATCCTCGGAGTCGAAGGCTACAGCGGCATCCTCCGTCAGATGCAAGATGCCGCTATCCGCCTGCCAATTATTGCCATTGGAGGTATCTGCCGCGAAGACATTCCCCCTATCATGCAGACCGGCGTGAGCGGTATAGCACTCAGCGGCACCGTATTGAGGGCTTCCGACCCTATCGGCGAAATGCAGACCCTCATAGCGATGGAACATCATTATCATTGCCAACAAGAAACATCAAAATAAAATATGGAAAAACTGATTATTGCAGGAAAAGAATTTGGCTCAAGGCTCTTTCTGGGCACAGGCAAATTCAATAATAATGCGGTCATGGCCGCATCAATCGAAGCGTCGGCCACAGAGATGGTTACTGTTGCCATGAAGCGTGTGGAACTGAACGACAAAGAAGACGAACTACTGAATCACATCATTCAGAACCCCGACATCCAGCTGCTGCCCAACACCAGCGGTGTACGAACAGCAGAAGAGGCTGTCTTTGCAGCACAAATGGCCCGCGAGGCCTTCGGCACCAACTGGCTGAAGCTTGAAATTCATCCGGACCCGAGATACCTCTTGCCCGACAGCATCGAGACCCTCAAAGCTACGGAAAAGCTGGCCGCCTTAGGCTTTATCGTTTTACCTTATTGTCAAGCCGACCCTACCCTTTGCAAGCATCTGGAAGAGGCCGGTGCAGCAGCCGTAATGCCATTGGGTGCACCCATCGGGACTAACAAGGGCTTGCAAACGCGTGAGTTCCTGCGCATCATTATAGAACAAGCCAATGTTCCTGTGGTGGTTGACGCAGGTATCGGTGCACCAAGCCATGCAGCAGAGGCTATGGAAATGGGGGCTGCTGCCTGTCTGGTAAATACTGCCATCGCCGTTGCGGGCAATCCGGTCGAGATGGCCGATGCCTTTCGGCAGGCTGTCATTGCAGGACGCCAGGCCTATGAAGCCGGACTGGGTGCCGTAGGCAGCACGATGATAGCCGAAGCTTCTTCTCCCTTAACCTCATTCTTAAACCAATAAAAGAAATTATGAATCCACATACAGACAACAAGGCCTATGCCCAGCGTGAGAAAGCATACATGTCCGGCAAGATGTTCCCTTACATAAAGGTAGGTATGCAAAAAGTAAATCTCACTCCGACAGTCACCATCAACAAGGATGGCGAAAAGACCATTACACCGAACGCCCCGGTATATATCTACGACACCAGCGGTCCGTTTAGTGACCCCAGGATAAAGATTGACCTCAAGAAGGGACTTCCACGCATGCGGGAGCCATGGATTGTGGGCCGTGAGGATGTTGAACAGTTACCTTCAATCACCTCCGAGTATGGCCGCATGAGATTAGCCGATAAAAGCCTTGACCAACTCCGATTCGAGCATATATCGTTGCCCTACAAAGCAAAACCCGGGCGCAAAATCACCCAGATGGCCTATGCAAAGGCTGGAATCATCACGCCCGAGATGGAATACGTAGCCATCCGTGAGAATATGAATTGCGAAGAACTGGGCATCCAGACACACATCACTCCCGAATTTGTACGCGACGAAATCGCCGCTGGACGTGCCGTTCTCCCTGCCAACATCAACCACCCCGAAAGCGAGCCGATGATTATCGGGCGGAACTTCCTGGTAAAAATCAACACCAATATAGGGAACTCTGCCACTACCTCCTCCATCGAAGAAGAGGTTGACAAGGCCGTGTGGAGCTGCAAGTGGGGAGGAGATACCCTAATGGACCTCTCAACCGGCGCAAACATCCACGAAACCAGAGAATGGATTATCCGAAACTGTCCGGTTCCGGTTGGCACAGTCCCCATCTACCAGGCTCTGGAAAAAGTCGACGGAAAGGTGGAAGACCTGAACTGGGAAATCTATCGCGACACATTGATAGAACAATGCGAACAGGGAGTCGACTACTTCACTATCCATGCCGGCATCCGGCGTCAGAACGTTCATTTGGCCGATTCGCGACTGTGTGGCATTGTAAGCCGTGGAGGCAGTATCATGAGCAAATGGTGTCTCATCCACGATAAGGAAAGTTTCCTTTACGAACATTTTGACGATATCTGCGACATTCTCGCATCATACGATGTTGCCGTATCCTTAGGAGACGGACTCCGCCCGGGTTGCACGGCTGATGCCAATGATGCCGCCCAGTTTGCTGAACTGGACACGATGGGCGAACTTGTCTTGCGTGCCTGGGAGAAGAACGTGCAAGCCTTTATCGAAGGTCCCGGACATGTACCTATGCACAAAATCAAGGAAAACATGGAACGACAGATTTCCCACTGCCACAACGCACCGTTCTACACTTTAGGCCCGCTCGTAACAGATATTGCACCGGCCTACGATCATATCACCAGTGCCATCGGTGCTGCCCAAATCGGATGGTTGGGTACAGCCATGTTGTGCTACGTGACGCCGAAGGAACATTTGGCACTGCCCAATAAAGAGGACGTGCGCGTCGGTGTCATCACCTACAAGATTGCAGCTCATGCAGCCGATCTGGCCAAGGGACATCCCGGTGCCTGCGTACGTGACAATGCACTCAGCAAAGCGCGCTATGAGTTCCGTTGGCGCGACCAGTTCCATCTCTCGCTTGACCCGGAACGCGCCTTGGAATACTTCCAGAGTGCCGGACACACAGAGGGAGAATACTGCACCATGTGCGGACCAAACTTCTGTGCTGCCAAACTTTCACACGACGTAAGAAAACTCTAACAGGAGTGCAAAATGGAATTGACAAAAGAGCAGAAACTTCGCTACCACCGTCATCTCGTCTTGCAGGGAATCGGTGAAGAAGGACAGACCAAATTATTGCAAAGTCGCGTCCTCATTGTCGGTGTCGGAGGGCTCGGTTCGCCTGTTGCACAATACCTCTCGGCAGCCGGAGTCGGTACATTGGGACTGGTAGATGGCGACTTGGTGAGCCTGACAAATCTGCAACGTCAGGTCATTCATAAAACCGGTGACCTAGGACGTCCCAAAGTCGATTCAGCCGAGGAGGCCATCCATCTGCTGAATCCGGATATAAAGGTCATCAAACACGAATTCTACCTCAGCGAGACGAATGTCGCAGCACTTGTCCGCGACTATGACTTCATCGTGGACGGGACAGATAACTTCTCTTCCAAATATCTCATTAACGATGCGTGTATCATGGAGGGAAAACCATTCTGCATGGGTGGAATCCAACGTTTTGGCGGGCAACTGATGACTCATCTGCCGGGAACGGCCTGTTACAGGTGTCTCTTTCCCGAGCCTCCATCCATCCGTAATGTAGAAACTTGTTCTATGGTGGGTGTACTGGGCTCTGTGGCCGGAATCATGGGAACACTGCAGGCCACCGAGGCCATCAAGTATCTCACCGGAATGGGGGAACTGTTGACCAACAGGCTGTTGACTTTTGACGGCTTGACTATGCAATTCCAAGATATCCGGATGGGACGTCAGCCACACTGCGCCCTGTGCGGTGAGCATCCCACCATTACGACCTTGAAAGAATATGCATTCCAACCATGTTCTAAACGATAAAAAACTATGTTTTCAGATATACTCAAAGAAATATCCTGGGAAGAGACCACAGACAGGATTGCTTCCATGACAGACGCAGATGTCCGTCGCGCCCTTTCCAAATCCCGTTGTGATGTCAACGACTTTATGGCGTTGATTTCACCGGCGGCAGAACCCTATCTGGAGTTTATGGCGCAACTCAGCCGCAAGTATACAGAGGAGCGTTTCGGCCGTGTCATGTCTATGTTCATACCGCTCTACATCACTAATTCTTGCAGCAATTCATGTGTCTATTGCGGCTTCCATCGGCAGAACCCGATGGCACGCACCATTCTCACGCCGGAACAGATTGAAGATGAATATCGGGCCATCAAGCGTCTGGCTCCGTTCGAGAATATTCTTCTCGTGACAGGCGAGAATCCAGCCAAAGCAGGAGTCCCCTATCTGGCCAAGGCTCTGGACATCGCCAAGAAATATTTTTCAAACCTCAAGATTGAAGTGATGCCTCTGCACACAGAAGAGTATGCCGAACTCATCGGTCATGGACTGAACGGTGTCATCTGCTTTCAGGAGACCTATCACCGCGAGAACTACAAGACCTATCATCCGGCCGGCATGAAGAGCAATTTTGAATGGCGTGTGAACGGATTTGACCGCATGGGACAGGCCGGAGTCCACAGCATTGGCATGGGGGTACTCATCGGTTTGGAGAAAGACTGGCGTACCGACGTGACCATGATGGCTCACCACCTGCGCTACCTACAGAAGACTTACTGGCGGACGAAATACAGTGTCAACTTTCCCCGCATGCGGCCGGCGCAAAACGAGGGTTTTCACCCGAATTGCCTCATGACGGATAAGGAATTGGCACAGGCTACCTTCGCTATGCGCATATTCGACCACGATGTCGACATCAGCTACTCCACCCGCGAACCGGCCTATATACGCGACGGCATGTGTACGCTGGGAGTTACGACCATGAGTGCAGAGAGTAAGGTGAATCCCGGCGGTTACCACACCGACCCTCAGGCCCTGGAACAATTCACGGTCAGCGACGAGCGCAGTGCCCGGGAAATCAACCGACGGCTTCGGGAACTGGGTCGCGAACCGGTATGGAAAGACTGGGATTCAAGCTTCGACTACATGAACCGTGTAAACCGATAACCAATCACAAGCATCAGCAAGATATGGATATGAGTCAGGAAGACAGAAAATGGATGAGACAGGCTATCCGTCTCAGTGTGGAGAATGTGGATAACGGAGGAGGTCCTTTCGGCGCTGTCATTGTTAAGGAACACTCGCTCATTGCCGAGGGAGTGAACCGTGTGACAGCCAACAATGACCCGACCGCTCATGCCGAGGTCAGCGCCATTCGCGCCGCCTGCCTCAGGTTGAAAAGTCACAGTCTGGAAGGATGTACCATCTACACCTCGTGCGAGCCGTGCCCCATGTGTCTCAGCGCCATCTATTGGGCCGGTATAAGGCGTATTTGCTACGGGAACACCAAGGCGGATGCCGAGCACATACACTTCGGCGACAAGTTTATCTACGACGAGATAGCCAAACCCTGTGCCGAGCGTTCCATCCCTATGGAATCCATCATGCGTGACGAAGCACTTGAGGCCTTCCGCAAGTGGGAGGAGAAGGAAGACAAGATACCCTACTGACGGTTGCCGGGCGCAGGGTCGGCGAGCACTGACGCAGCATGCCAAGGCTGCTCTGTATAAAGACGTTTTTTTTATCCGATTGGCTTCTTCGGCCTGCTTTAGAGCGCGGACGGTGCATTGCGATGCTTCGTCCAAAGCCCTGTTTGGGCCAGAACGTGATTGGACAGTCCACATCGCAAGAACATGATTATACAACACATAAAAAGATACTTGCCTCGACACATAGGTATGAAATAGGATGAGAGGTTTTTGGGGCAATGATTACAGAGTTCAAGTGATGTAGCATAGATTTTGTAATTTTTTTTCAATAGAAAGGGGGATGGGCAACGCATCCGGCTTCCTTTCGCTCCCCGCCTGCCAGCAATCTTCCTGCGGAGAATGTCGCAACACCTCCCCTCTCCAGCCGGCAGCCAGGGGCAGGTAGGGCTTTCCTCCTGCATGGATTCAGGGTATCAAATGCAAAAGATTTTTTTGCATTTATTCACTGTAAGACGGCAAAATAAACTACATAAGGCCATTTGAAGCCTTACAAGACCTTTGCGGAAAAATTCATTTTTACATTGCACAACATCAATTAACGTGCGGAAAATTCCGCAAAGGTTCTGCAAGCCTGCAAGACTTCTGCGAAAAAACTCATTTTAACATTGCATAACTT
This sequence comes from Bacteroidales bacterium, assembly GCA_029227175.1. Classification (GTDB taxonomy): domain Bacteria; phylum Bacteroidota; class Bacteroidia; order Bacteroidales; family Bacteroidaceae; genus Bacteroides. The sequence goes on from JAQXZK010000034.1 coordinate 43,100, forward strand.
CGATTAACGTGCGGAAAATTCCGCAAAGGTTCTGCAAGCCTGCAAGACTTTTGCGGGAAAAATCATTTTTACATTGCATAACTTCGATTAACGTGCGGAAAATTCCGTAAAGATTCTGCAAGCCTGCAAGACTTCTACGGGAAAACTCATTTTAATATTGCGCAACTTTGATTAACGTGCGGAAAATTCCGCAAGGGTTCTGCAAGCCTGCAAAGGGCCTGCGTTTTTTTTCGCAAAGCCTCTGCACGACAGCAAGGCGGCGGCGTTTTATCCCTCAAAAGGTCTGCAAGCTGACCAAGAAGCCGGGGTTTCTCCTGCCAAGTCTCTGTCGGGTTGCAAAGGTCTGTCGCCCGGGGATGTCAAGCATCCTCACAGGTGTCAATCCTTCTGCGCGACAGGAATCCTTCTGCTTGTCTGTTATCTTTCGCCCCCATGCAAAGGCCGGCAGTCCATCTCCAGCGTGAGCACGATTCCGGGATGAATGTCTTCGTGCATGAGATCGCATCTATCGCGTTGCGCGCGCCATTCAAGAAGGCCTTCTGAATGTAGACATTCTCCGGCGAATTGTTGATGCTCCTGACGACTGGGTATATCTGCCCGTGTGCGTCTTTCGTGCGGGGTACTCCCGGAGGTGTGGGAGAGCGAAAACATCCCACACCTCCGGGCCCTCATAGCATGGCCCTCATCAAAACAAGTCGTAGAGAACGGCATAGCATCCCTCTTTGGCTTTCCGGAAACGGAATGCCGGGAGGGTCGTCACGCTTCTGCCTTTGGGAAGATGAACCTTTCGGAAGACCTTCTGTTCGATGCGTTTTCCCTTGGGGTCGACCAGTGTAACCTTCAAGTCTACTACGGCTTCATCGGCAAGGTTGAAAATAACGGGAGTGATGACATCGTCCGGCCCATAGACCACATCGACATCCTGGCTACCGGCCCAACGGCGTTGGAATACCTGTTTGTTGGCATAATAGGCCAGTTTGGGCACGCCCACGGCATCTACCAACGGTTTCTGGTAGGTAAACATGTTGGCACCTGACTCCAAGCTGCACCACGAGAATCCGTCATAGCCAAGCAGTGTCTGTTTCTTCATCGACTCCCAGGCAGAGAAGGCCTGGAACGCCTGGCTGACGCGCCACTCATTGGCCTGCAATTTCCGGCCGATACTTCCCTCTTCGTATTCCCACTCGTAGGACTGCACCTCGTACCACGGTTCGTTCCGGACCAACGCCCAGTTAGGCTGCGCAGCCGACTCTTCGTGCTCAAAATTGAAATAGCATTTTTCATTGGCCTTCAAGCAGGATGCTGCCCAGGGATTGGGGGCTTTCCTCAGATAGCTCCACTTGGCGCCGTAACCCGTGTAGGCATCCTGACTTCCACGGGTCATGAGCTTGTCCATAATGACGGGCGTCGGTGTCATGGGATTGCCCTTGTAGTCGATGGTTCCGTCATAGTTCCCATAATGGGTATGCTGCCAGAAGGATGTAGGCGAAATCAGTCGGCTGGTATCGGCACTGCTTATGCTCTGGAAAATGCGGGTCATATAGTCATTCGAGTCTGAGAGACCGTGTCTTTTAAAACGATTGGGGTGATTGCTCGCTTCCCACATCACGATAGAAGGATGATTATAGACCTCCATCATGTAGCGGGGATAGCCGTCAAAGTCCACATTCCAGGCCTCTCCCTCACGCACCCAGCCGGCAGTTTGCCAAAGCAGGTAAACACCCATCTGATCGGCATACTCTGCATAGCGCGGGTCGTTGATTCCGTCGATGGTGTCTTTCTCTGCATGGACATGGATGCGCAACAGGTTGCCGTTCATCTTTTTTATCATCATCAAATCCCGGACAACCGTTTCGGCCGGCACGCAACGGTTGGTCTTGGCCGCTGTTTCGACGGGGTATCTGTGACCCATGATTTGCGCTCCGTTGAGCATTTCCACATGATGATTGACATAAAGCGTACCTTCGCGCTGCTCAATGGTGCGTATGCCGGTGGTGGTGGCCAAATCGTCGAGGGGCTGTCCATCCTTGTCCGTTAGAATCACTTCCACCCGGTAGAGCGTCGGACTCGTTGTCTCCCAAAGTTGCGGATGCTCAACGGGCACCTGCACGACATACTCGTTGTCTACCGAGGGGCGGATTTCTATGTTCCTGCTGACAGAAGCCACCCGCTCACCCTCCGTAGGGAACCAGGGATAATAGTTGACCTCAAGCCGGGCCATCCTGCTCTCAACTTCGCGGTTCTGAACCACAATTCGGTGAGTCTGCACAGCCCGGTCACCGTCAAGTGAAGCGGTGTGTACCCGACAGGCCTTCAGCTGGCACCGATGGGTCAGCAACAGCGTTGTACGCCCCAGCTGCCAGCCGATGTATGGGTCTGAAGGAGAATGTTCCATGACGTGTGCAGCCTTATAAGGCTTTACACGCACGGCTATCACATTCTCACTGTTGGCCAAAAGGTAATTCGTAACGTCTATATCCTGAGGATGCCTGCCTTGCAATACAGCGGCCACTTGTCCGTTGACCCACACCTCACCTCCCGGGTCGAGAGTCTCCAAGTGCAGGGTAGCGCGTTCAAATGTCCCGATTTGCAATTTATGACGCAGGTAATAGCTTTCTTCCTTTTCAGCCAGTCCGCCATGGACAGAAGGCAACTTGACATTGTTCCAGTGGCTGTCATCATAATCGGCCTCCTGCCAGCCGTTCATAGAGGGGACTTCCTCGAAATCCTCAAAGAGCGGAAGAGCGATGCTGTAAGGAGTGCGTCGGTTTGTAAAGTCCGGCACAAAGTCGTAAAGCGAAACCTCTTCCACCAGCATTTCTCCTTGGGGAGAAGCAAAGACGATGCGGTCAAAATCCTGTGGGCCTTCGGGCGCAATGGGGCAGCAGACTTCCTGCCGGCCATTCAGTTTCAGGAAGAGTTTCCTGTTGGCAAAGTCTCCATAAAGCTCGATGGTACGACAGCCCCCTCTGTCGAGGGAGACAAGACTCTGTCTGTTTGTGCCGGATGAAACGACGAGATTCTGCCGTTCTCCAGTGAGCGAACATACGGTGCTCTCTCCCCGTTGCAGAGCAATGGCAAACGAGGAAGTGCCCTCCCCGAGCTTTGTCTTGAAGCGGAAGCGCCAGTTCACGGAAGGAACGGAACGAATCACCCGGGCATGACGGATGGAAAGTGCGCCATTGGAAATAGTCGCCCCCGTTGCAGTCCACTCCTTCCATCTCTCTTTTTGCTGCTGCGCCTTATCAGCCTTGTAGCCTATGGCGTTCCAATGCTCGAGGCGTAAGGTCTGACGTATCCGGGTCGACGGCTGAGGTTTAATGGCATCCAGACATGACTTGACATCCTGCTCACTGAGCAATGGACGGTTCAGTTCAGGATTCTGCCAATAGTTTGCAGCAAACCCTGCATATTGTTCCAGGAAATCAATGCGCTGAGACAAATCCATCCATTCCGTTTCACCGTGGAAATCGGTCTCGCCATTGGCCTTCGCGTCCTGCGTAAAATAGCGCATCTCGAAAGAGCTGGACACCTGCGCGTTCACTTGTGAAGTAATGAGTATGCAGCATGAAATGCCAACTAAAAAATTCTTCTTCATAGGTTATACATATATTTATTAAGGTTATGTCACGTTTTCCAGTGGTAAAGATAGCGCAAATCGCAAACAGAATCAACAAACCTGCTTAATTGCTATGATGACAGAGTCTATTTGAAAAAACAAAGAGGATGCGTCATCATGGGCACACCCTCTTCGTGTAATCATCAAGGCCTGGTATTCCCAGTTTGTTTAAACATTCAGAACTCTTCGACTTTCAAGTCGGTACGCATCTTGTCAAGTTGTTTTCTGAGTTCTTCCACCTTCTCTTTGTACCGCACATCGTTAATGGCGTTATACATTTCGCTGGGGTCCTCCTGTAAATCGAAGAATTCATCGTAGCCTGGCTCCTTGCCCGTCTCATCATAGAAATGGATGTACTTGTAACGCAGATTGAACACTCCGTCATGGCGCATCACATTGTGTTCGGCCGTATGGTCATAGAAGTGATAGTACAGGTATTCACGCCAGTCGGCCGGACGCTGTCCGTTGTTCTGCAGAACCGGAATGAGTGAAAGACCGCTCATATTGGCCGGCTTCTCAATGCCCGCAGCAGCCAGATAGGTAGGTGCAAAGTCTATATTCTGTACGAGTGTAGTAGACTCGACACCGCCCTTCATTCCCGGATAGCTGATAATCAACGGCGTGCGGAAGGACTCCTCGTACATGAAACGCTTGTCAAACCAGCCATGTTCGCCCATGTAGAATCCCTGGTCGCTGGTGTAGACAATGATAGTATTGTCCATCAGGTTGTTCTTTTCCAGATAGTCGAGAATCTCGCCTACCGAATCGTCGACCGACTTGATGACGCGGAGGTAGTCCTTCACATAACGCTGGAACTTCCAGCGTACGATTTCCTCATGAGACATCTTGTCTATATTGGCCAGCATCCATGCGTTTTTCTTGGCATACGCTGCATCCCATGCCTCGCGCTGTTCCTTGGTCATCCGCTGAAGCATGTCTTCTCCGTATGGGTCAAGATTCTCCTTACATTCACTTCCGTCATATCCGTAAAGTTTGAGGTCGAAAATCATAGACATGTCCTTGTCTATTGACATGCGTTGCTGCTTAGCAGCACAACCTCTGTGATTGTAGTCATCGTAGAAAGTCGACGGAACGGGGAAGTCTATGTCTTCGTAAAGGTCGAGGTACTTGATATCGGGCATCCAGTTGCGATGAGGTGCCTTGTGATGCACGTAGAGACAAAACGGCTTGTTGGGGTCACGCTTCTCCAGAAAATCAATCGCATGCTTTGTGACCAAATCAGTGGCATAACCTTCTTCCGGCACATATTCGCCATTGGTGTCGGCTGTCTTAATACCCGGATTGTAATATTCGCCCTGGTTTCTGAAAATCTTGTATTCGTCAAAACCACGTGGTTCGCAGAGCATGTGCCACTTTCCAATCATGCCGGTCTGATAGCCGGCCTCCTGAAGCAACTCAGGCACGAAGGTGACAGACGTGTCAAGCACGTTGTCCAGCATGGTTTGTCCGTTCTGATGACTATACAAGCCGGTAAGCAGGCAAGCTCGACTTGGGGTAGAGAGCGAATTCTCGACATACGCATTTCTGAACAAAACACCACGCTGTGCCAGGCGGTCTATGTTGGGCGTAGGAGCTAATTGAGAGAGCGGGTGGCCATAGGCACTGATAGCTTGAAATGCGTGGTCATCGGTCATGATGTGGATGATGTTCATCTGTTTGGGCACGACCGGTTGCTTGGTGCATGAAGACAAAGAAGTGGTCAACAATACAGCAGGCAGCAAAGAGCCTGAAAGTAATTTCGTATTCATAATAATGTGTTAAGTATTAAATCATAGGAACCTGTTTCCCAAGTTTACAAGGTAAAATATTTATTAACTTGAATGTGACAAAGATAGGGAAACATTGTCTAACTCCCAATAAATCTCTACTTTTGTAATACATTTCAATATGAATTTACAAAATATGAAAAAATCTCTTATAACAGTTGTCGGTATTGGGCCCGGGTCTATGGAAGACATTACACCTGCTGTTATGGCGGCACTTCAGTCGGCAGAGGTAGTCATTGGGTACAAGTATTATTTTCAGTTTGTCAAACCTCTTTTATTGCCGGATGCAGTCTGCATAGATACAGGCATGCGCAAGGAACAAGAACGCGCTCAGGAGGCATTTGAACAGGCCGAAACCGGCAAACAGGTATGTGTGATTTCATCAGGCGACAGTGGAATATACGGCATGGCTCCCCTACTGCTCGAGATGCAGAAAGAACGGAAAAGCAACATCGAGATCAATGTATTGCCGGGAATTACCGCCTTCCAAAAGGCAGCTTCGTTGTTGGGAGCCCCGATGGGTCATGACTTCTGCGTCATTTCCATGTCCGACCTGATGACCCCCTGGAGCATCATCGAGAAACGCATACGTGCAGCTGCGGCAGCCGACTTTATCACTGCCGTCTATAATCCGAAGAGTGAGAAACGTTATTGGCAACTGAACAGGTTGAGAGAAATTTTCTTAAAAGAAGGACGCTCGCCGGAGACCGTTGTGGGTTATGTGCATCAAGCCGGACGAACAGACGAACACGCGGTCATCACCACGCTGTCCGATTTGGATATTGACGACATAGACATGTTTACCATCGTAATCATAGGCAACTCGCAGTCGTTCGTATCAAACGGACAGTTTATCACGCCCCGCGGATATTACCGTGACAAGGAGCAGGAGACTGAGGGAAAGAAAATCGGACAGCAAATCATGATAGAAAGTTTCAAGACTATTGCTAAAGAGCTGAAAGATGCATCTATTCCGCTTGACCGGAAATGGCCTTTGTTACATGCCATACATACCACTGCCGATTTCGAGATGGAACAGCTGCTGCTCGTCGACAACAAGGCGACAGAGGACATGCACCGAGCTGTTACTGGTGGAAGGTGCAAGACTATCATTACAGACGTCACAATGGCTGCATCGGGCATACGCAAAGGCGCACTCAGCCGGTTGGGCGTTGAAGTAAAATGTTACCTGGATGACCCGAGAGTAGCACCCATGGCCCAGCAGCTTAACATTACCCGCACGCAAGCCGGCATCCGTCTGGCCGTAGAGGAACATCCGGATGCCATCTATGTTTTTGGGAATGCCCCGACTGCCTTGATGGAACTATGTCAACTCATGAGGAACAAGAAGGCAAACCCGACAGGAATCATTGCCGCTCCGGTAGGTTTTGTCCACGTCTGCGAGAGCAAACACATGGTGAAGACCTTCACTCAAGTGCCAAAGATTATTGTCGACGGGCGCAAGGGCGGAAGCAATCTGGCAGCCACCCTCGTCAATGCGGTGCTGACTTATGACGATGCACAACAGCTTTTACCCGGAAGAGACTTATGAAATATACAATCGTTGGTATTAGCGACCGGTTGCAGGACGAGCCTTTTGTCGCTGCAATCATGCAAGCCATCCATGATGCAGACGCTTATTGCGGAGGCAAGCGTCATTACGAACTGGTGAACAGACTGCTCAAGCCTGACACTCCATGGAGAGACATCAAGGTGCCAATCCGCGAGGTGTTCGAATCCTTGAGCTGTTACCGACAGGTCGTTGTCTTTGCTTCGGGAGACCCTTTCTTCTACGGTATCGGGCAAACCATCCAGCGCCTGCAACCTGAAGCCGAGATTACGGTCTATCCCACATTCAATTCGCTCCAGCAACTGGCACACAGGCTACTGCTCCCCTATCAGGAAATGCGTGCCGTATCGCTGACGGGAAGGCCCTGGACGATGTTTGACGCTGCACTGGTGAGAGGCGAAAAATTGATAGGCGTGCTGACAGACCACCGCAAAACACCACGCGCCATAGCACAGCACATGATGGACTATGGCTATAATAATTACCTGATGTATGTGGGCGAAACCATGGGAAACCCCATGAGCGAACGCGTCACGACCTGCACCATTGAACAGGCTGCAGAGCGTAGCGAGGAATTTGCCACACCGAACTGTCTGTTTCTGCAAAGGAAATCCCTCCGAAAACGTCTGTTCGGCATTCCGGAATCAGACTTCGCACTGCTCAACGGAAGGAGCAAGATGATTACCAAAATGCCAATTCGCCTGCTTACAATCAGCATGTTAGACCTGTGCGGGCGCAAGTCGTTTTGGGACATCGGATTCTGCACAGGCTCCGTGTCTGTTGAGGTAAGGATGCAATACCCGGAGATAGAAATAAACTCTTTTGAACAACGTCCGGAGTGCCTGGACATCATTCAGGAGAATTGCAAGCGACATGGAACTCCCGGTATACAGACACATATCGGAGACTTTTTGGAGATGAATCTGCAGGACTTCAGCGCACCGGATGCAGTCTTCATCGGCGGGCATGGCGGCCGGCTCATAGAAATGGTTGATAACATTCAGAAAGTTCTCGAACCGGGTGGAGTCATTGTATTCAATGCCGTCAGCCGGGAAAGTCAGGAAACATTCGCGCAAGCCATTGCAAGAACAGGATTGACGATGCAAAACACGACACACATCGTCATCGACGAGTTCAACCCCATTAAAATCATGAAAGCCGTGAAGGAATGAAAGGCGATATCAAAGATATACGGTAACACTCCGATTGGGGCTTAAAAGTTAAAGTTATTTCAGACCTTGCTTTAAATTATTTCAGACATCATCTTAAATTATTCCAGCCCAATCGTTCTTTCAGATTTGTACTGAATCTGAATGCCGATGGGTGGATGTTTATCTGGAAGCATCGCCGGGAAGCCATCATTCAGAAGCGGATCAAAAGCTCAGCCACGAGTTTGGTCTGTTCGCTTTCCTTCGCTCCGCCATGCGGATACCAGTAGTTTTCGTAGTTCAAACGGAGGTCGGTAAGAAAATAAGGATTGCGCACATGAAGTACGACGCCCAAGGTCATGCGGTGGCGTTCGTAGTCGGTCAACAGCAGGCGTGTCGGATTCTGTTCATCAAAACCACTCTTCCCGTCCGAGAAATCGGTCATGTAGTCATACCTGCCCCGGAAACTGATACCTTGAAAGAACCCTCTCTTGATAGGCGTATGGTAAGAAGCAAAGGCATCGATGGCATGAATGTCGTCGAAAGCCTGTTGTTGATAGTGCTTGTGCAGATATTCAAACTCCAGATGCCAGCGTTCATCTTCATAGTACGTAGCCAGGTCATAATCTGTGTGATAGATGTTTCCGCTCATCGTATGGGCACGCTGCACGCTGGCTGAGAGATTCCACACATCATAGGGAAACATTTGCAAACGAAATGAAAAGATGCCTGGTTTGTGCCAAGCGGTCTTCTCGTTGGCGTAGTTACTGCCATTGGAAACACCACCCTCTACAATCATGCGAAAAGGTGCCGTCACCGTATAACCCATCCTGATGCCGACATCACGTATGCCCTGCGTCTGCTTACAGATAAACGAACGGTTAGCGAAGAAATAAGTCTGTGGGGTTCGGTGAGCGTCTATCGTAAAGGGCATGCGCTGCTCTCCGATGGAAACCGTAAAGTTCTTAAAGGGAATCAGTCCGGCATACATATCCTTGATTTTTACATTACCCTCATCGCAGAAGTCGACTTCCATCTTATAAAAGGCGCGCAAGGGCAATGTTCCGTCAGCACTCAAACGGGCATTCCTCAACTCGAAACGACTCATGGCCGGTCCTGTCTGATACTCGTAGCGGCCACGCAATGTACCCCTGATTTTCGGCATCGAAAGTCCCGGTACGGACTTCTCTTCCTTCTTGTCCGATTGTGTTCCTGCCAGTAACGGACTTGCAGTCATCCACATCATCACGACTACAAGCAACAGAGAAATTTCTTTCTTTAATATCTGATTCATCTTTTTCTCTATGTATACACCTTAACCGTAAAGAGTTCCTTCTTCGTCAATGAGCAATACCTCCAGCCTGTCAGGATGGGGAAAGACTCGCTCACAAGCCTTCCGGCAGCAATCCAAGATACGTGCGATAAATCTGGAGCAATCCGCCTCGTCCAGCAATGTCCACAACTCGCGGGCCATGGTCATCTGTCCTATCACGTCCGTGGCCCGGACAGAGCACCCGGCATCCTGTGCCACCTGCATCAAGAATGTTTTGTTCATGACGACCTTGTGGCTATGGGTATCAAGATGTCCTTCAGCCAACTTGACTGCCTTTCCTATCATCAATCCAAGTGTGACATAAGGAATTTGCTGTTCCAGCGCTATTTTCAAGGTCTCTCCGATGAAGTTTCCATAGTGGACAAAGGCCTGCGGCGGGAGACAGGCATATCTCTTCTGAATTGCCTCCTCGCTCTTTGCTCCGGAGTTGATGACCAGACGAGGCGAACCGATGGCTTTACAAACCTCTATCTGACGACGAATCGCATCCACAAAGGCCTCGTTAGAGAATGGGCGCACTACACCAGAAGTGCCAATGATTGAAATGCCATCCACAATACCCAGACGCGGATTGAAAGTACGCTTGGCGAGTTCCCTCCCCTGCGGAACACTGATTTCGACGTCCAGTCCTCCCGGGTAGAGAACTGTCAGCTCACGCGTTATCATCTCGCGGGGAGCAGGGTTGATTGCCGGTTCGCCTACAGGGATACCGAGTCCGGGAAGTGTGACGCGCCCAACTCCTTCTCCTCCGTAAAAACGGATGCCGGAATGAATCGCGAACGACACCTTCACTCGGATTTCACAGCCATTAGTGACATCCGGGTCGTCACCGGCATCTTTCTTTACCACGGCTACAGCAGCCTGATTCATGATTTCCGTTTTCTGAATCGGCATAGAGAGCACCTCACCGTCAGGAATTGTGAACGATACCTGTTGGCGCACCCTCCCGTCCAACAAGGCTAACAGAGCAGCCTTACCGGCAGCCGTAGCACATGCCCCAGTCGTGAATCCGCTACGCAAGTCGTAGAAGGTAGGCATTAAGCGCTCAATCTCCTTGCGAAGTCCAAACTCTCCCGTTACCTTTATAAATGACGATGGCAGGACAGGTCGTTCAACGACAAAGATGCGGATGCCGAGTTTGCGTGCAGCCTCTATCTTGGCATCAAAACCACCGCTCGCCCCACTTTCCTTGGTGAGGATAGCATCCGGACTGACTCTCCGGCATACGTCTTCTTCCGAACCTCCCATTTCATAATACAGCAAATAATCTCGGGGAAAGCCGCAGGCATCAGCCATATCAAGAGATGACTGACGGTTCAATATCCGGAAATAGGTATCGGCGTGATGTTCCCAATAAGGTTTCAGTTTGGATATGGTCTTTACTCCGGTTAAAGCCAGCAGACGCTTAACGTTTGACTTTCCCAGTTGCTCGATGGCATCGGCATAGTCGCGACAATATACAATATCATCCGCATGAGGAGCATAAAGTCTCTCACAGCGTATGACCGGCAAGGAAAGCATCGAAGCACATGCTGCTATGTTTTCGTGCAGGTTGACGGCAAAAGGATGGGCTGCGTCTACAAGCAGGTGTATGTCGTGTTCAAGGCACCATAGCCTCATCTGGTCAACATCCATTCCTCCCGTAATTCTCACACCATGCAGACTCACGATTTCCTGTTCTGCACCCAGCGTCGAGTAGTAGAATGGCTTTCCCGCATCATCAGCCACCCGTACAGCCATCCGCCCCTCTGTTGTTCCGCCGAATATCAGAATCATGGTCACTCGGATACTTTGGTGCGGAACATGTGAGAGAATCCCTTGTCATACAACTTTGAAAAGCCCTGCCGATTGTCTATCGCGTCACCGACAACAAGCAGTGTTGTCAACGTAAGGTTGTTTTCGCGTACCAAACGTGCCAGGTCCTTCAACTGTCCACGATATATCTTCTCGTCCTTCCATGTCAGTTTATAGCACGCTGCAACCGGCGTTTCGGGTGGATATGCTTGAAGCAGTTCCTCCTGCACGCGCTCCACAATAGAGGCACTCAGATAGATACACATTGTGCTTTGAGACTGGGCCAATTTATGAAGTTGTTCCTTTTCAGGCATAGGTGTACGCCCCTCTCCTCTTGTCAGGATAATAGTCTGTACGCGTTCCGGTATGGTGAACTGAGAACGGAGTGCCGCTGCTGCTGCCTGGAACGAAGAGATGCCCGGTGTTATGTGGTAGTCCATCTTGTACTTGTCAAAGAAAGCCATCTGTTCTTGAATGGCACCATAGATGCATGGGTCTCCGGTATGCAGGCGAACGACCAGTTTGCCTCTGTCGTAGAACTCTTTCATGCATTGGAATTGTTCTTCAAGATTCATTGTCGCAGAACTCCGTACAACGGCACCCGGTTTGGCGTAATAGGTCAATTCTACCGGCACCAGACTGCCGGCATACAATATCAAGTCAGCCTGCTGCAAGAAGCGTTTTCCACGGACCGATACCAGTTCAGGGTCTCCGGGTCCTGCTCCAACGATTTCAATATGTCCTCCTCGAGACAATTCCGACTTCCGCGTAATGGCAACGGCAAAGGTGAATTGCCGACCCTCTTCTAACGTAACTTTTTGCTTCTCAAGCAACAACCGACCATTGTGGCTGCTCTTCAATGCGGCCGATTCGGCTACACCCCATATACCAGTGACTTCATGTACCTTTTCCGATGGATTCGGCACTTCTACCTCAGACAAGTCTTCAGTTTCATAGACTATCATACGTGTCCATGACCATTCGGCAGCCAGTGCAGCCATCAGTGGCTCATGACGTTTCAACTCTATGGTGTTGAGGGTTGAGACTGCATGTATAGAGAGTCCCGCATGATGCAACTGCTCTACGATGTAGTCGGCCACTCCCTCTGTCCGGCAGTCGCGCCGGCATCCAACTCCTACGTGCAAGACGGGAGGGAAGAATTGAATCACCTGACAGGTCGTGCGCTCAATTTCATCATGTATGAAAGGCGAAACGACGAGCAAGAGAGCGGTTGTCTGCCAGTCCACCTCAGCGATGTGTCTGCAAACCGTGACATGAGAAGGCTTGGTGCGCAGCAATTCGTCTATGCCGGCATCTTGAACCTCAACCAGCAATGTCGTCGGCTGCAATGCCACAAAGGCAGAGATAGCCTTATTCATGGCATAATGATTGGCCTGACAACGCCATCCGTAATCCTGCATCCAGCGGTCTATGGACCATAGGCCGAGATTGTCGCTCTGAGTTGTGATGACAGGTTCTCCGCCTATTTCCCTTGCTATCTGGCGAGTCAGTATGTTGGCTCCGCCCACATGTCCGCTAAGAACCGGAATCACAAACCGTCCAGTAGTATCTACACACACAACAGCCGGGTCTTCATACTTGTTTTGAATATAAGGAACTATACTGCGCACACAGATGCCCATTGCACCGATAAAAACAATGGCTTCACAGTCGGCGAAATGTTCGTTGCAGAATGAGCGGATGGATGTGATTTGCTTGCAGCCGGGAACACTTCTATTATAATATATAATAGCATCATTCAGTACAAGTTGAATTTGACGGGCAAGCGACAGGGCACTTTCAGATACAGGTAAAATAGCAATCATATCATGAAGAATGTCTCTTTAATGTTTACTTGTTATTTGGAGGTTAGTCATGCAGACCTCTTCCGCGTAGATATTCAACCAACATCTGCGGACGGTCTGTCTGAATAATGCGACACTGGAGACGGTCTATCAAGTAACCCCAACCGTTATTAACGTCAATCAACGAAGCATCGTCTTCATGACCGCCGGCCATGAACTCCCAAAGCGTGTTGTACCAGATGAGAGATTTCCCCTCTAACTCCCGGGCAAATTTCCCTGGCAGTTTATTGGAATCGCTTTTGTAGAGCAGTTCAAAAGCAACGGGATTCATGTCGTTGACAAATTGCAGAATTTCGCTCTCTGCGTTCTTATGATCAAGATTGACAATCGGCATGTATATGACATCATTCAGGTATTTGCCAAAGAAAGCCTTGACATCGGCCGCACTCTTTGACCCTTTCATGACAACTTGATGGGTTGTTCCGGTTTCGGCCAGAATGGACATTACCTGTTCAAAATAGCGGTCGGCCTTATCCAAATTCAGCATGGCCTTTCCTTTGGTTGCGACAAGGACTTCACGCAGCGTCGGCACTTTCTGTGTAGTACGGATGGCAAGTCCGTTTCTGAGGTTGACCTTGCGAATGGAGTCCAATGTGATGTCTTCCACCCTTCCCTTGCCGGTTGTTGTGCGGTCTATCGTGGCATCGTGCATGAGGACAAGTTCACCGTCTGCCGTCCGTTGCAGGTCTATTTCAATGATGTCGGCACCCATTTTAATAGCATTCAAAATACCTTCCAGGGAGTTTTCTGGAAAGTTTCTCCAATCGCCTCGGTGGGAGGCTACGATTACAGAGTTTGTGTCTCGGTTCAGTAACCGTTCACGAATTTTGTCTGCTCTGTCCTGTGCATTTGCCAGCACCGCACATAGCAACAAGGCTAAGAAGATTCTCGTTTTCATAGTCATTACGTGTGTTTTATCAGTTAAAAAGGTTTAGCTTCTGCTTTCTTGCCTCTTCCAGTGAGACCAATGGCTCGTCTTTGTCACTGTTTTTTGTCCGAAGAAGCGAATAAGTCTTGTCAAGTTCCTGCTCCAGCAGCCGGCGTTGTGATTTGTCGAGAAGACGTGCGGCCACCGTCACGTTTTGTGAGGCGTCTTTCAGATGTACGACCGGTGCATGGTAGACAGGTGAAATCTTCAGTGCCGTATGTAGTTGGGATGTGGTGGCACCTCCGATGAGCAGTGGTATGTCAAGTCCTTCTTTTTCCAGTGCCGCAGCTACCTTGACCATTTCCTCGAGCGAGGGAGTAATCAATCCGCTCAGCCCTATCATGTCAACCTTTTCCTCTTTGGCGCGCTGCACTATTGTGTCTGTATCCACCATCACTCCGAGGTCTATGATTTCGTACCCGTTACAAGCCATTACAACCGAGACGATGTTTTTCCCGATATCGTGCACATCGCCTTTCACTGTTGCCAGCAGCACTTTTCCGGCCTTGGTCATTCCCTGACTCCTTTCTGCCTCAATGGCTGGTTGGAGTATGGAAACAGCACGCTTCATGGTACGGGCAGTCTTCACCACCTGCGGCAGGAACATCTTTCCGGCGCCAAACAGTTCGCCCACTTCGTTCATGCCGGCCATCAAGGGACCGCTGATAATCTCCACTGCATTCTTATATGTATGCAAAGCCTCGTTCAGGTCTTCTTCTAGATAGTCACCGATTCCTTTTATCAGGGCATACTTCAGCCGTTCTTCCAAACCTAATTCGCGCCAAAGATGCAAGGCAGACGGAGTATTGGAGGTATTTTCCCGGTTATGTTGATTGTTCTCTTGAGAGGCCTTGATACGCTGTGCCGTCTCTATCAAGAGTTCAGACGCATCGGGACGTCTGTTTAACACCACATCCTCAATGCGCTCAAGAACGTCTGCAGGTATGTCGTTATACTGCACCGATGACGAAGGGTTCACGATGCCCATATCCATACCAGATCGGATAGCATGATAGAGGAACACGGCGTGCATGGCCTCCCGGATGTAGTTGTTGCCACGGAACGAGAAAGAAAGGTTGCTCACACCGCCACTGACGTGTACCTCTGGATAGTGCTTTCGAATCCATTCGGTAGCACGTATAAAGTCCAATCCATAGTTGTCATGCTCTTCCATGCCGGTTGCCACAGCCAAGACGTTCGGATCGAAGATGATGTCATTTGGGTCGAAGCCTGCCTTCTCTGTAAGCAGTTCGTAGGCGCGCTTGCACACCTCTATCTTACGTTCATAGGTATCGGCCTGTCCTTTTTCGTCAAATGCCATTACGACAACGGCGGCTCCGAATCTACGGATGGTCTTAGCCTTATGAAGGAATATTTCCTCGCCCTCTTTTAAAGAGATAGAGTTGACAACCGCTTTTCCCTGAACGCATTTCAAACCAGCCAGGACCACCTCCCATTTTGACGAGTCTA
Source organism: Bacteroidales bacterium (assembly GCA_029227175.1). GTDB lineage: Bacteria > Bacteroidota > Bacteroidia > Bacteroidales > Bacteroidaceae > Bacteroides. Next base: position 58,614 of record JAQXZK010000034.1, read on the forward strand.
TCATAATCGGCACGCGGGATATTTCTGGTTCAGAAGCAATGAGATTCAAGAAAGTTCTCATTTCATTTTCCGCATCCAGCAAACCGTCGTCCATATTGATATCTATAATCAAGGCTCCATCTTCAACCTGTTTGCGGGCTATACCCAAAGCCTCTTCATATTGTTTGTCGTTGATGAGACGAAGGAATTTCCTGGAGCCTGCTACGTTACAGCGTTCGCCCACATTGATGAAGCTCATTTCGGGCGTTTTCTCAAAGTATTCGATGCCGGAGAGTTGCAGGGCATTCACACGCCTTGCCGGTACATGTGGTTTCCTGCCTGAAATAAACTCTTGATAACGCGCTATGTATTCGTCTGTGGTGCCACAGCATCCGCCTATGATATTCACCAGTCCTTCTTCGACATATTCGCTCACCTCGGCCGCCATCTGCTCCGGAGTCTGGTCGTAGAGTCCCAGGCTGTTGGGCAGTCCGGCATTGGGATAGGCACTGATGTAATAAGGTGCTTTGGCTGCCAATTGCCTAAGGAATGGTTTCAGTTGTCGGGCACCAAACGAACAGTTCAAGCCGACAGAAAAGATATCGGCATGCATCACGCTGGCCAGGAAAGCCTCAAGCGTCTGTCCCGATAAGGTACGACCCGATGTATCGCTGACTGTTACCGAGAGCATGAGAGGTATCTTTCGTTCTGCCATCTCCATCACTTCTTGTGCCGCATAGATCGCAGCCTTGGCATTGAGTGTGTCAAAGATTGTCTCTATGAGAAAAGCATCGACCCCGGCCTTCAGCAAGGCCTCCATCTGCTCTATGTAAGCACTTACCAGTTCGTCGAACGTCACGGCACGCATGGCTGGGTCGTTCACATCGGGACTGATGGAGCAGGTCTTGTTGGTGGGGCCTATTGAGCCTGCCACAAATCTGGGTTTGGAAGTGTTCTCCCTGGTATAGCGGTCCGCCATTTCACGGGCAATCCGCACACCTTCCCGATTGATATCGCGCACGAAGGACTCACAATGATAATCGCTCATCGAGATCCGGTTTGCGCTGAAGGTGTTTGTTTCTATGATGTCGGCACCAGCTTCCAGGTAACGACGGTGAATCTCACTAATGACATCGGGTCGAGTCAGGTTCAAGATGTCGTTGTTGCCCTTCATCTGACCCACAATCTGCTCGAAGCGGATGTCGCGGAAGTCGTCTTCCGTGAGCTGGAAATCTTGAATCATTGTACCCATGGCACCATCAAGCACCAGGATACGTTCTCTAATACACTCTCTCAAATTCTTCATGTCAATCAATGTTTAAACATTCGCGCCATCTCACGCTTGTCATCACGGTCTTTGAGACTCTGACGTTTGTCAAATTCCTTCTTTCCCTTAGCCAAGGCAATGACAACCTTGCAGAGTCCGCGATCGTTGATGAACATTCTGGACGGAACGATGGTAACCCCCGGGTCTTTGATGGCACGTTGCAATTTCTCCAATTCTTTCTTGGTCAGCAAGAGTTTTCTGTCTCGTCGAGCCTGATGGTTGTTATACGAGCCATAGAAATACTCTGTAATATTCATATTCTTCACCCACAACTCTCCGTTGGAGAAATAGCAGAATGTGTCGACAAGACTGGCCTTTCCCAACCGGATGGATTTGATTTCTGTTCCCGTGAGTACGATTCCTGCTGTGTAGGTGTCTATGAACGTGTAGTCATAAGATGCTTTTTTGTTCTTTATGTTGATGCTTGCTGCAAGTTTCATGTTAAATCCGTTTATTCCGTTTGAAGTTCAATACAGGATATACTTTTGTTATGAAGATGTAAAGGTACTATATTTCGTATAATTTTCCCATGCAAATTGTCTTTTTTCTGTCTTTTTTCAACAAAATCGGGTCGATAAGAAAATGATAGAGAATATATTTTCTACTGGTTCCAAAAAAACAGTCCATCTGACATGCCAATATCGCGCCTGCCGGACACTCCTTTCCCCTTTCGGCCATCAGTCATTATACAAGATAAGGCCTCCCGAGACTCTCGGGAGGCCTTATCTTGTATATCGTTTATCAGTCCATGCTATCCTGTCCCATGGGCGTTCGCAGCAAGCACTGATTTTTACATTTATTCTTCAATTTCCTGTTCCTTGCTCACTACGATTCTTGCCTGTGAAGCTTCATTCAGATTGTTATAACTCAACAGGTAGTCATATTCAATGACGATACTATTCGGTTTGAATCCGTTCTGGCTCTCAAAACGGTAGAACAGTTCTTCCAAATTATATCCGCGATAGAATGTACCAATATAGGCTATATTTGAAGAGAAAGCTGTCTGATAGTAGTCATACGAAGAATATGCATAACCATTATCGTTGGATGGGGTTGAATTGCGCAGGTGAACAATCGGAGCACTTTCGCCTTCATTTTCTTCAACATAGTAAACCATAGTCAGATAGTGGTTTGATTCCAGATAATAGTTTATCGGGAGGAGCACGATATCTGAATTAGGCATGAAAGTGGGCTTTATGATTTCCGAACCTACATTGTCTACACCAATACCGATGATGGGGTGTGTGGCGATAGAGTCGTTGAGATCACCCTTATTCTCTACAATTTCCACTACGTCATTCTCCAGTGAAACCAATGAGTTCAGGTCAACGCCCTTGATGTGCTGGTCGTCCAAATTAACCTCGGTTATGTTGCTGTCCCAAGTAAACAGGGCAAACACCGGTTTATCTACAAACTTTGACAATGACTTACCGGAATTTGCTTCAAGATTTGCTACAGATGAAGAAGTGGGAGTTACGGTCTTGTCACCGACTGTTTCCACATAATATCCGGCAATGCCTGATTTGAAAATACCAATCACATTCATCGAATCATTGACTTCATCTGTATTGAAGCAAGATGTAAGAGAGACGCTCATGCAAGCAACAAGAGCCCATGTAAATAATTTCTTCAATTTCATTTTAATTATTTGGTTTGTTTTTTTCGTGGCGACAAATTTAATCAAAAGCTATTGGCAATCACAAATTCTCTTCTCTATTTTTCTTTTTTTAACCCAAATCTAAATGAACGAATTTGGGTTTAATCTCTACGATGCCAACTACCCACTATTTCTTCTTAATAGGGTCAAAAGTAACGTCACATCCTAACTTCTTGAAAATCTTTCGGTCTACTTCGCTCAGCATCGTTGTGACATGAACCTGACAGCCGTCAAGCATAGGTAGCGTGTCCAAAGCACGTCGACAATGTTCGTCATGCTGACTGAGTACAGCCAGAGTTACAAGCACCTCGTCAGTATGAAGACGCGGATTATTACCGTGAAGGAAAGATGTCTTCATGCGCTGAATAGGCTCAATCATATCCTGCGGAATCAACTTCACACTGTGGTCAATACCTGCCAGATGCTTCATCACATTCAACAGCAAAGCGGAGCATGCACCAAGTAGCGGACTGGTTTCGGAAGTAATTAATGTACCGTCCTGAATCTGAATAGCGGCTGTCGGAGTACCGGAACTGTCCATGCGGCCCTTAGCAGCCACAGTCGGCTTGCGATCAGACGTAGACAACTTCATCTGGCTCATGAGCAATACAATCTTATTGACCTCAGAAGCATTGTCCTTACCCTCTGCCAACGCAACAATCGCTGAATAATACCTCCGGATAATCTCCTGCTTGGAAGCCTCACAGCAGACTATATCGTCCGAGATGCAATAACCGGCCATGTTCACTCCCATATCCGTAGGAGACTTGTATGGACTCTCACCGTAGATTCCCTCAAAAATACTGTTCAGCACCGGAAAGATTTCTATATCACGATTATAATTCACCGTAGTCTTTCCATACGCCTCAAGATGGAACGGGTCAATCATGTTCATGTCGTTCAGGTCGGCCGTAGCAGCCTCATAAGCTACATTCACCGGATGCTTCAAAGGTATATTCCAAATCGGGAACGTCTCAAATTTCGCATAACCGGCCTTCACGCCACGCTTGTTCTCGTTATAAAGCTGGGAAAGACACACGGCCATCTTGCCGCTACCCGGACCGGGAGCTGTCACTACAACCAGCGGACGTGTAGTGACAACATAATCATTCTTACCGAAGCCATCATCCGAATTTATCAATGACACATTTGTAGGATATCCCTCTATGACATAATGATAATAAACCTTCACGCCTAAACGCTCGAGACGATCGCGGAACGAAATCGCACTGGACTGACCGTTAAAATGTGTGATTACTACAGAACTCACGTAAAGGCCTCGGCTCGTAAATTCGTCACGCAAGCGGAGAACATCCTTATCATAAGTAATGCCCAAATCACCACGCATCTTATTCTTGTCAATGTCAACGGCATTGATAACCATAACGATTTCGGCATCATCCTTCAGTTGCAGAAGCATCCTGAGCTTGCTGTCGGGCTGGAACCCAGGAAGGACACGGCTTGCATGGTGGTCATCAAAAAGTTTGCCGCCAAACTCCAAATACAACTTGTCACCAAACTGGGAAATACGTTCCTTGATATGTTCTGACTGAATCTTCAGATATTTGTCATTATCAAATCCTTTCATCATGAAATGTCTATATTTTAGGTTATGTGAAACTCGATGCAAATCAAAATAATCTCAAAAAACGCACAAAGTTATATTTTTTCACGTGTTTAAACACGCCATTGAACCAAAAATTACATCACAATACGTGAGTTCTGTTTAAGTTCATCAAGTAACACGCTTTTTCTGCAGCCTGTTGGACCACTTCACCAGCATCACACCTTCTTCAACAACAATCCACGGGCATTCATTCAGATAGATTCTACCAACTGCATCATGACAAAACCATTTCGGAAATCGGAAAATACCAACTACACGATGACAACGGCATTTTAGAAATCGGAAAGTGAGAGCCACGCAAAAACGACAAATAATTGCGAAAGAAATAATTTGCAAAAGAAAAAGATTCCATTTACTTTTGCGCTAACAATATAAACCTAATCATGAGAAAACTTCTCTTTACTATTATATGTACATGCGCAATGTTTGAATCGGCCGTAGCACAGATGCCGGCCCAGGCACAAACCATGTATCAAAAAGGCGACTACGACAATGCTCTTACCGCCTACCAGAAACTACTCAAGGCACAACCCTCCAACGGCGTCTACGCGCTACGCTATGGAGTATGCCTGATACGTACCGGCAATCCGCAAGATGCCATCAATCACCTACAACTTGCCATCAAGAAAAAAGTAACGGGCGGACAATCCTTTCTGGCCGAAGCCTATAACGCACTATACCTGTTTGAAGACGCTGTCGACATGCAGGAGACCTACATCACAGAACTGGAAAAGCGCAAAAAATCGACAGAAGAGGCCGAAGAGAAATTGGACCTCTACCGCAAAAACCTGCGTATGATTAAAGCCGTCGAAGACATCACCGTCATCGACAGTGTGGTCGTTGACAAGAAACATTTCCTCAGCGCCTACAAAATCAGTCCCGATGCAGGAAATCTGTCAGCCCTGGACAATAGCGAGTACACCATCTTCCAAAACGAACTGGGAAACAAAGTGATGTATAGCGAAGTACAGAATGACGGCAAGCATAGCATTCTCGTGGCCGACAAGCTTGAAGACAAATTCGGAGAAGGCATACTACTGCCATCAAACATCAACAGCGGCCGGAATGCCGCTTTCCCATTCCAAGAAGCCGACGGTATAACGACTTATTTCGCTGCCGATGGTCCTGAGTCGATGGGAGGATATGACATCTTCGTCACACGGGCCGGTAATGATGTCAACACCTATCTGCATCCCGAAAACATGGGAATGCCGTTCAACTCTCCCTACAACGACTACATGTACGCCATCGACGAATATACCGGAATCGGATGGTTCGCCTCAGACCGCTTCCAACCGGAGGGCAAAGTCTGCGTATACGCGTTCATCCCAAACTCGGCAAGAGTGACCATTGACTACGAAAACACAGACAAAAAAGAACTGGCAAGGCTTGCCCAACTGAAAAACATACAAGCGACACAGAAAAATCAAGCTGCCGTTAAAGCCGCCAAAGAACGGCTGGCTGCCATGATTTCAGAATCGCCCGAAGAAGTCAAACACACCATTTCCTTCGTAATCAGCGACACAAAGACCTACTACGAAATGAGCGACTTCAAGTCACCACAGGCACGACAAATGTTCCAGTCATACCAGACGATGAGCAAAAAGCACAAGGAATTGGCCAAACAACTGGACAACCTGCGCACAAAATACGCAACCGGTTCGGCAACAGAAAAGAAAGCCCTAAGAGACACCATCCTGACACTCGAAAACCAAGTCCAGCAAATGGAAACAGAATGCTTGACACTGGCCAAACAAATACGTAACCTCGAACTCAAATCCTAAAAAAAACATGACCATCCTGACCATCGTACTACTGATTATTTTGGCCACCATTCTCTTTTTGGTCGAAATATTCCTCATCCCCGGAATCAGTTTAGCCGGCATATTGGGAACCTGCAGCATCGTTTACGCGAACTTCTACGCCTTCTACCATTTAGGCACAACAGGAGGCCTCATAACACTGTTCTGCTCGACTATCATCTGCATCAGCGCGATAATCATTGTCATCCGTTCCAAAGCATTAGACAAAATCGCCTTGAAAAAATCCATCTCCGAATCTATTGACAACTCATCCGCTGCATCAATCAAAGTAGGAGACGAAGGTATCACCACTACCCGACTGACGCTCATCGGACAAGCCGAAATCAATGGGAACTTGGTCGAAGTACGCTCGATAGACGGATTCATTGACGAACATACACCGATTACCGTCACACGCGTGCAGGATGGAAACATAATGGTAAAGAAATCATAACCTAAACACATAAAAACTATGACAGACTCTGTAGCATTCATCGGCTTCATCATCGTTGCCGCGATACTGTTCTTTGCAGTATTCTTTCACTACGTGCCATTCTTCCTGTGGCTTTCGGCAAAAGTATCAGGCGTAAACATCTCCTTGATTCAACTATTCCTGATGCGCATCAGAAATGTGCCGCCATACATCATCGTACCAGGCCTGATTGAAGCGCACAAGGCCGGACTCAATAACATCACCCGCGACGGACTGGAAGCCCATTATCTGGCTGGCGGACATGTAGAAAAAGTGGTTCACGCACTTGTATCAGCATCCAAAGCAAACATCGAACTCCCCTTCCAAATGGCAACAGCCATCGACCTCGCCGGACGAGACGTCTTTGAAGCAGTACAGATGTCAGTAAACCCCAAGGTAATCGACACACCACCGGTCACTGCTGTGGCAAAAGACGGTATCCAGCTCATAGCAAAGGCACGTGTGACAGTACGCGCCAACATACGCCAGCTCGTCGGAGGTGCAGGCGAAGACACCGTATTGGCACGTGTAGGCGAAGGTATCGTTTCATCTATCGGCTCCAGCGAGAACCACAAATCAGTGCTCGAGAATCCTGACAGCATCTCCAAACTCGTACTTCGCAAGGGACTGGACGCAGGAACCGCATTCGAGATTCTATCCATCGACATCGCCGATATTGACATAGGTAAGAACATCGGTGCATCATTGCAAATAGATCAGGCCAATGCAGATAAAAACATCGCCCAGGCAAAAGCAGAGGAAAGACGTGCCATGGCCGTTGCCAGCGAACAGGAAATGAAAGCTAAAGCACAAGAAGCACGTGCCAAAGTGATTGAAGCAGAAGCCGAAGTGCCAAAAGCCATGGCTGAAGCATTCCGCAACGGAAATCTGGGTATCATGGACTATTATCGGATGAAAAACATAGAAGCCGATACATCCATGCGCGAAAATATAGCACGACCCTCATCCTCCTCTAACGCACCTACTATCTCAAAGTAACAAGCAGCTCATGAAAGACTACTTTGCGCCATCCGAACTAATCATCAATGACGACGGGTCTGTGTTCCACCTGCACGTCAAACCGGAACAACTGGCCGACAAAATCATCTTGGTCGGTGACCCCGGTCGTGTCAATGTGGTTGCCTCCCACTTTGAAAGCATCGAATGTCAGACATCGAGCCGGGAGTTCCAGACCGTAACAGGAACCTATAAAGGCAAGCGAATCACAGTCATATCAACAGGTATTGGCTGTGATAACATAGACATCGTCGTCAACGAAATAGATGCTTTGGCCAATATAGACTTTCAGACAAGAAAACTGAAGGAACAATTCCGCAGACTCGACATCGTACGCATCGGGACGTGCGGCGGACTGCAACCATGCACACCCATTGGAAGTTTCGTATGCTCCGTCAAATCCATCGGGTTTGACGGACTGCTTAACTTCTACGCCGGGCGTAACGACGTCTGCGATGCGGACATCGAACAAGCATTTCTCAAACACATGGGGTGGACCGGAAACACTTGTGCACCGGCACCCTATGTGATAGATGCTCATGCAGACCTGATAAACCGTATAGCCCGACAAGACATGGTCAAAGGAATCACCATTGCCTGTGGAGGTTTCTATGGCCCGCAAGGGAGAGAACTGCGGATTCCTCTGGCCGACCCACAACAAAACAAGAAAATCGAGACTTTCCGATACGGAGACCTGCTTGTCACGAACTTCGAAATGGAGAGCTCTGCGCTGGCCGGGCTGTCCCGATTGATGGGGCATCGAGCCGTCACCGTATGCATGGTTGTTGCCAACCGGCTCATACAAGAAGCCAATACCAACTACAAGAACTCCATTGACACGCTTATTCAACTGGTTTTAGACAGAATTTGATAAAAAATTAGTGGATACAATTTGCGCAATAGCAACAGCACCGGGAGGTGCGTTAGGCATCATCCGCATATCAGGACCTGACGCCATTCAAATAACGGACTCTATCTTCCGCCCCAAACGTAAGAGCATGGATTTGCTGCATGCAAAACCCTACACCTTGTCGTTCGGGCATATCATAGACGAAAAAGGGATTGTTGACGAAGTCTTGATAAGCACATTCAAGGCACCACACAGCTTTACAGGCGAAGACAGCACAGAAATATCATGCCACGGAAGCCGGTATATCCTGCATCATATCATCTCCATGCTCATCTCCAAAGGATGCAGAGTAGCACGGCCCGGAGAATACACACAACGCGCCTTCCTAAATGGAAAAATGGACCTGAGTCAGGCAGAAGCAGTAGCAGACCTGATTGCCTCAAACACGGCTGCTTCCCATAGACTGGCCATGAGCCAGATGAGGGGAGGATTCAGCCAAGAACTACGTCAGCTTCGCGATAAATTATTACATTTTACATCACTTATCGAACTTGAACTGGACTTCAGCGACCACGAAGAATTGGAATTTGCTGACCGCGCCGAGCTGATATCCCTGTCCAGAGACATAGAAACAAAACTCTCCAAACTGACAGACAGTTTCAATGTCGGCAATGCCATAAAAAATGGCGTACCGGTAGCTATCATCGGTGAAACCAACGCCGGAAAATCAACCTTGCTAAATGCCCTTTTAGGCGAAGAAAAGGCCATCGTCAGCAATATCCACGGAACAACACGTGACGTTATTGAAGACACATTCATACTGCAAGGCATCACTTTCCGGTTCATAGATACGGCAGGAATCCGACAGACAGATGATGCCATCGAAACTATCGGTATACAACGTACATTCCAAAAAATCGAGCAAGCATCCATTATACTATGGATAGTAGACGCTCAAAATGCGCAAAACCAGGTTGGCACCCTGAAAGACACAATTCTCCCCTACTCTAATGACAAAAAACTCATTCTCGTCATCAACAAGACCGACCTACAGCCCACAACGGTCCTAAATGGTATTCCCGACGACATAGAACAAATCTCTATTTCAGCCAGTAAACGAGAAAATCTGGAACAACTACAACAAGCCATTGTCGAAGCCACCGGTTTGCCCCAACCAGAACAAGAAGATATAATTGTAACAAACCTCCGACACTACGAAGCACTTCAGCATGCCTTAGAAAGCATTCACAGGGTTGAAAACGGACTACAAGACAACATCAGCGGTGACTTTATTAGTCAAGATATCCGGGAATGTATCTACTTCCTTCAAGATATCATGGGCGAAGTAACCTCAGACGATGTCCTTGGAAACATCTTCAAAAACTTTTGCATCGGAAAGTAAATACTTGATTATCAAATAGTTAAATTGATTATAATCGATTAATATGGCGCTCTTTACGGGCGCCTTTTTTGTTGCTCAAGTATCGTTGATAATCGTTGCTAAGCCTTTTTACGCCATTTTTTGTACCTCCTGTGTACCTCACCACGAAAATCCGAGGATTATCGTTGGCAAGGTCGTGGAAAACTTTTACACCATTTTACGGGATTTTACGAAGTTATACAAAAATATTGGAGAAATAAGGAGAAATAACATGAGTAGCAACATTGAAATCAGACGAATCTGTGCGTGGTGCAAGCAAGAATTCATTGCGCATAAAACAACTACAACCTGTTGTTCGCACAGATGTGCAAACCTTCTGTATAAACAGAAGAAACGTGAGGCTTCTATTAAGGCTAACAACCAAATTGTCGAAAAAGTCATCAAGGAGAAGCCGATTGCAAAAATCAGAGATAAGCCTATTATTACTATCACAGAAGCTGCCACATACATTGGAGTAACCCGACCTACTCTTTATGGCTATCTGAAAAGGGGTGAACTTAAAGCCACCAGACTTGGATATAAATTTCTATTAAAAAAGGAGGATATTGATAACTTATTCAATAAGCCCATAGAATTTAAGATTCCAGTCAGAGATAAACCTTCCATTAATGATTTCTACACCACAGCCGAAGTAAAGGAAAAGTATGGCGTAAAGGATTCTTGGATATTTCACATCGCTAAGGAACATAATATTCCACGAACCTTTCACCGTGGTAAAACCTATTGGAGCAAAAAGCATATTGATGACTACTTTGCAAAGAAAGCTCCCGATCCTGAAATCAAGGAATGGTACAGCACGCAAGATATGCAGGAGAAGTTCGGTATGACACTGACGGCCATCTATTCTTTTGTTTCAAAGAATGCCATTCCCAAGAAGAAGGTCGGCATCATGGTGTACTACTCCAAAAAGCATGTGGACATTGCCAAAGGTCTCATAGCTCCAGAAGAGCCCAAATACTACACCATTGCCGAAGCGATGGAGCGAT
>JAQXZK010000035.1 GCA_029227175.1 Bacteroidales bacterium
CTGCATCACGTCCATCCTGTACCTCATCGACGATACGACCGTATGGGAATACCTTGAAGTTTGAGAGCTTAATCTTTGACTCTGAGAAGATTTCGTCACGGAAGATCTTCTTCAGCTCCTCATTGGTAGCTTCCGGGCGAAGTTCCTCATTCTTGATTTCGGTCTCGATGTCCTTTTCCTCATTGGTCTGATAGTGGTACTCGTCATTCGCACCCTTTTCAATGTAAGACTGGCGCACCAACTTGTTCAAAGCCTCCTGAATATCACTACGGAATGCAGGGAAGTCTGTATCAAGCGTAGGGAGCAACACGCGTGTGATATTGTCTAATGATGAAGGGAATCCCTTGACGTACTTCACGAGGAAGAGAGTTTTGAGTACTTTCAATGCCAGTTCATCATTGAGGGTACGCTCAGCCTGTAGGATGTCGTTGGAAATCTTTGTCTGGAGAACTCCACGCAAACCTTCGTACATATCGCAGAATTGAACAATTTGGTTCAGATCCTTGTCCTTATACAGTTTGGCAACATCCTGCGTGATGGTAAGCATGCTTCGCTCACCAACCGACTGTTGCTTACCACTGAAGGCGTTGTTCTTGCTCAGTTCAATGATAGATGCTTGAAGCAGGTTAAACTGATAATCAATGAATGGGAAGCAGATGGCATACTGCTCGGCGCTCTTGTAATTGTTGCGGAACTGGCTCTGGTCGCCGAAGTTGAACAGAGAGCGGATGATATTCTTCTGCTTGTCGTATTCAAGGCAGAGCAGCTTTTGAGGTTCCTCATCCTTTTCGAGCAAACGACGCTGAATGACCTCGTCTGCATTGGCACTGGTCAGGAAGATACGTGTGGTGAAACGTCCTTGAATTCGAGAGAAGTCGTTTGACTGCTGGGTATTGAGGTCACCAAGCGTTGACTCCATATCCATCTGTGAAGTGACTACGATGAACGAGCGTCCATCTGTCTTGTCTGTAAGCCCTTCTGCAATGGTCTGGAGTGACAGCATACGATGTACGTCTTTACCGATGAACTGTCCAACCTCATCGACAAAGAAAATGAATCGACTGCCTGCGGGTTGCTTGGCAAGATGCTCTTTGATGATGGTGACAAATCCGTCGATATCCATCTTGAAACCGTTGATCTGTGCACGAAGGTTCTTCTCGGCAGTTGCCTTGTCGATACCTTCGATGTCTGCAACGACCTCTGCAAGTTTCTGGAGTTTCAGAAGGATTGACTTTCTGGCATCCTCCCATGACTCGCCATGACGCTTCTGATATTCTGATTTGAGCAGTTCATATTGTCCCTTGTTGTCATAGTAACGCTCAATCTCTGCAATCTCAGGCTTCTTCTCGTCGTAGCCAAATTTCTTGTTGAACACTTTGAGGAAGATGGTAAGTACAGGGTCGTTGACATTCTTGCCAAGACCATCGTGGAGTTCCTGAATGTTGAAGAGTACGCTTTCGGTTGGTACTTTACAAGCCTTCTGAATCTGACCTTTCAGTTCAAAGTCATCGTTTGCTTTCTCGGCAAAAATATCTGCACAGGGGCGACCTTCGATGACAAGCTTGTTTTCAAGAACGTAAGAAAGGATCTTCAACAGATGTGACTTACCCGAACCGAAGTCACCTGAAATCCAAACACAATTTGCCTTGGAACCTGGCACCAATGTATCGAACAAACGAGGGAGCAAGCGAATCTGCTCACCTGTAATTACGAACTCTGTGATTTCCTCTGCCAGTTTTGCGGTACTGTCTGCCTTGATAACACCGTCAATTACACGGTTAATATCTTTCTTGTATATTTGTTCTTGTACCATTGTATTTAGATTTGATCGATTGTTACATTGATTTCATCGAGGTTGTGACCTCTGTAATAATTCTCGTCTGAGATTACTCCAAACAAGGAGAGTTGCAGGTTGTTATATTCTCCAGGAAAGAAGAGAATGAGGTTGTTCTGCTTTGCCAACTCATCAAGATTGTTCAGTATGCCATGTGAGCGGATGAATGGATAGACTCTGCCAACACCTGTTATGAAAGCAAAATCGGGATTCTTTTCAGTTATCATTTTGCCGATGCGAGGAATGACTACTGATTTGATGTCAAGGATGCTGTCAATGGTTGAGACAATATCCTCTTGCTCCAGATTCTGCTCATCTTCGAGTATGGTTTCCAGTACACCTTCCTCATTGAGCAAGGTGACACAGAGGTCATACAGGTCAATGGTCATTGCCGTTTTGCCTTTTTTTGCGAGACGGTTGACCAATCGCTGAGCCTGACTATTCAACTCTGTTTGACCTTGGTGTGGTATTGGCTGGATAAATAGAGGAAGTTCTCCGCCAAGGTTCTTTCCAAAGTCTGGGGATATGAGTTTTTGGAACACATCTTCAAAAAGAGAGTCCATATCACGATAGTTATTCATATAAGCTAATGGCATTACTGATTTCGTTATTCGAATAGAGGAAGGCTGCAAGGAGTTTTGGATCATCCTTCACGATTGCACGCTCAACTTTCTCAGGGAGGTAAGGACGTTGCAATAATCCTGTGTCAACAGACTCAATGATTTCCAACTGTTCAAGAATACGGAACACGACTTGCTTCATCTTGGCTACAGTTTGGTCTGTCACGGCTTCAAGTTCTGGATGGATGTACTTCTTTTCATTGAAGAACTCATTGAAGTTCGCCTGAGTCACCTTCTCGTACTGGTTATAGAAGCGCTCTCTTACATTCTCTGATATAAAATCAAAGATGAAGGAATGTGCTTTGCAGATAGCTAATAATACAATAAGGCGACGAACAGCGGCAGTTCCTTCAACGAGCAGAGAGAGCTCCACTTCGTTCAGAACTTCTATACGCTGTTTCATCAAAGCAAAGTAGCGGACATTGGAAGACATCTTATCTTTCTCCATCAAGTTCTCCTTGAAGGTCTTGTCTTTCGTTTTTTCCCAGTCACCGCCACAATCCAAGAATGCCTCTGCCACAGCGCGCATTTCATTGAGCATTGCTGCACCAGCGGTAAAGCCTATGTTGTATGTTTCTTGTTCTTTTTTTACTTCCATATTACCGTAAATATAGATGCAAAAATACTAATAATTTGCGAAATAATTTTCTTTTTATTAAAGTTTTTCATAAAAACATAGGATTTTTTCCGTTTTTAGTGCTAGAAATGGATATTTCGTCCATTATTTAACACATTATTCATTATTACTGAACTTCGCAGCACAAATATCCAATCTCTTCAAAAGTTATTGCTATGGCATCGGCAATCTTTACGACGAGTATATAGAAAGCCTATTTATTATGATGAAACTGTTGTCTCGACTATACCACAGCTGTTGTCTGTCTTTTTTTAGAATAGATTGACTCCTAAATTTTAAGAAAAGAGGAAATATGAAGAATGGGGGTTTGATATTCAAAAATATTCAGAACATGAGCAATTAATGTATGAAGTGTACCATCTTTATAAAGTGGTCAACCTGCAGAGTAAACAATGACAAGTAGAGTCAACGAGAATTATCATTAAGTACATTAACTTGGCAACCTGTTTTATCAACAAGACGATAAGTAGTCAACATAAATAGTTTAACTTCAGGCGGCAACTGACAAGCCGTGTGAAAAGGGAAATGG